>JANLVW010000580.1:0-3432 GCA_031364205.1 Ferruginibacter sp. | reverse complement strand
TGCATCTTCATGCTGTGAAACCATAACAGTACCCAAATTTGTTAGGCCAAGTAAATGCCCAAACTCATGATTAAGCACCGTCGTTTCCAGTTTTGTACGGGTAGTTTGGTTTACGCCGCCGGAGTTGCTTGTAACAGTTGGACCAAATATTACCAATGATGTATTTCTATAAGCAGCACCCAAAATATTTGCCGTTGTAAAAGGGGCATCTACATACAGTACATAAACACTCAGCACATTACCATTTGTAAACTGTGTGCGGTTTGCTTTGTCAAGCGCACTAATATCGTCGATACTAAAAACAGATTTACCCGATGCTGCAATGGGTGTTTGAGAAAAATTTATACCTGCGGGTTTATTTACGAGCGTGCTTAAAAAATTAGTAAGGTTTGTAAGCGCAGCTGCATCGGGCGCAAAGCCCGGCATATATTGCAGTTGCACGTTTATTGATGTATATGTTCCGGCGTTTAAAAATTCTTTGGCAGATGCACCTACAGATTTTGTATTTAAGTTATTGGAAGAATTTTGTGTACTGTCTTTCTTGGAACACTGGGCAAATAATACAATTACAGCAATTAAAACGACAAGGTTTTTATTCATAGTGTTATACATTGGGGTCTGGTAAACTTCTACAATATCATATTTAAAAACAGAATAAATATTTCACTATTGCTATTTTAAAATAATTTAACAAAATTTCATAATTCTTATTTCAAATTTCAGAATTATATTACTCTATCTAGTCTGCTATAAATACATCAGTATCTCTCGTTCCACCATTGTTTCTATTACTGCTAAATGCTATTTTTTGCCATTATTGCTAAACATCGGGAACGCATCAAAACCCTTATCAAGGGATATTTTTTGAATGTTTTTCCCATCCACATCCGCTATATTTATATTAAAAGGAAATCCTCTTTTGTATTCATGATTGCTATGAAATATAAAATGTTTTCCATCCGGCGTAAAATTTGGTGCCCGGTTGGCCTGTTCAAGTTCTTTAATCTGCTGTGCATTACTGCCATCAACATTGGCTATCCATACTTCCATATGTGTAGGTACAAACAGGTTTACAGCAATCAATTCTTTGTATTCTTTTATTTCTTCGGCTGTAATTATTCGGCTTGCACGCCAATTATTTTTTTGCCGTCGTTACTAAACCATGCACCACCATCATAACCCAGCATATTTGTAATCCTTTTTACATTTTTGCCTTTTAAGTCTGACTGAAAAATATCCATACTTTCGTATATTGGCCATATGTATTTGTTGCCATATTTAGACTGGTCCGGCAGAGGCGGACATTCATTTCATCGTGAATGAATAGATGCATATAACACAGATTTTCCATCAGGAGAAAAAAAGCACAAGTTGTTCTTCCTTAACCGGTGCTGATCAGTTTTGGTTCAAATTTTTCTGAAATTTTTATTGGTACTTTTCTCATCCATATCTGGTCGCACATGATATCATTTTTTGGATCAGCTTTCTGAAAGATTAAATATTTTCCATCCTTACTAAAATAAGCTTCTGCATTATTGCCACCAAAGGCTAACTGGCGCACATTTGCAAAATGTATTTCTACTGGAAAATGAATATTACCAGTTAAGATTTCTTTTGTACGCACAATATTTTTTCCCTTAAAAGAACCAAACAAAAACAGCAGCGACATTACTGATACAGAGAGTAAATATTTCATTTTTAATAGGCTTTTCTAAAGTTAATACGCTGTCAGGCGGACATTGTCAAAGATTTGTAAACTAAACATTCTTATTCTTTAATTTTGTACTTCAACTTATTTAAATGAAGCATATTCTTCTAATAGCTTTTACTTTATTTTTAATTTCCTGTAACAGTAAAAAAAACAGGGCTGAAGAAAATTCAAATTCCGTTACACTATCTAAGGAAGATGTTTTAAAAAATGCTGTAATAAAAAATCCTGATTCCTTAATTCTTGTTCAAAACCTCGCAGCTTATTATCTTGATTTGCAAAACTACGATGCTGCTATGCGTATAATAAATACTGCTATTACAAAAGACACTAATAATGCGGAACTACGAGATAACCAGTCTAGTATTTTTGCGCAAAAAGGTGATACAGCTAATGCTATAAAAAGTCTTGAAAAAGCGGTGGACAAACTTGCTGCACCACAATATATTATCAGTCTTGGCGCATTGTATGCACAATCAAAAAATCCACAGGCGCTTGCAATGGCAGATGCATTGCTGTTTGCAAAAAAAGCCGGTGCAGAAAAAGAAGCTTATTTTATTAAAGGGTTGTACTACAGTTATATTAATGAAAAAGAAAAAGCAATCCCTTTTTTTGATAAATGCATCAGCATTAATTATACTTTTATGGATGCCTATTTAGAAAAAGGAATAGCATTATATGATTTAAAAAAGTATAGGGAAGCTGCCACTGTTTTACAAAAAGCAGTAACGATACAAAATAATTATGACAAAGGTTATTATTACCTTGGCCTTTGTTTTGAAAAATTAAATAATAAAGAAGATGCCATACAGGCTTATCAAATGGCGCTGACTTACGATCCTAATTATGAAGAAGCAAAAGTTGCACTTGCAAAATTGCAGTAGTAACAATTAGAAAATTTGCTGATGTGCTAATGTGCTAATTTTTTCAAACCATCGCTATATGATAAATTGCAAGTAATAAAATAAATAATTACTCATAACTCTTAACTGATAACCTCACCCTATGCCGCTCATAGCCCCTTCCCTCCTTTCAGCAAATTTTTTACAGCTCCAGCAAGATTGTGACAAGCTCAACAACAGCGCTGCAGATTGGTTTCATATCGATATTATGGATGGCAGTTTTGTCCCCAATATCAGTTTTGGCCCAATGGTTACAAAGTTTATAACCGGTACAACAAAAAAATATTGCGATGTACATTTAATGATTGAGCATCCTGACAAGTATGCCGAAGCATTTAGAGATGCAGGCGCAAATAATCTTACGGTGCATTTAGAGGCTTGTCCTCATTTGCACCGCAACATACAGCAAATAAAAAACCTCGGTATACATGCTGGCGTGGCTATTAATCCGCACACACAAGTATCTGCCCTCAAAGATATTCTGGCAGATATAGATGTTGTTTGCATGATGAGTGTAAACCCCGGTTTTGGTGGGCAGTCATTTATACCGCACACGCTTCATAAAATAAAACAGCTTCGCCAAATGATAAATGAGCAAAACCTGCCTGTGAAAATTGAAGTAGATGGAGGCGTAACTTTACAAAATGCCAAAAGCATTGTAGATGCAGGCGCACATGTACTTGTAGCCGGCAATACCGTTTTCAAAGCCATAGATAAAGTTGGAATGATAGGTGCTTTAAAAGGGATAATTTAAAAAGATTTTTGCGGTTACCATCATACAATATTGCAGCATTGGTGTTCGGGCTATACACTCCAATCTTT
>JANLVW010000576.1:0-14023 GCA_031364205.1 Ferruginibacter sp. | reverse complement strand
TATGTGGCCGCTAAATATTTATTTTACTGATCAATGGAATATTGATGGAATGTTGAAAGGCGGAAATTTAGGCGCTTTTATGTTAGTAATGGGGATTGCTATGATTTTTATAATATCACCAATACTTACTTATTTTTATGGTAAACGCTGGTACTGCAGCTGGGTTTGTGGTTGCGGCGGTTTAGCTGAAACTGCAGGAGATTCCTTTCGACAGTTGAGTGATAAAAGTTTAAAGGCCTGGAAAATTGAAAGATGGTTAGTCCACACAATACTTGCCCTTGTAACTGTTATAACAGTAGCAGTTTTGTATACCATGTTCTATGATAATCCATCAACATACTGGTTAAATAAAAAATCTTTCTCCATTTTGGTTATTGTGTTTTTTGTACTATTTGCTTCAATTGTTTTATTAAAACGGAAAACTATTTTCAAAGATTTTGATAAGAAAGCTTACATCCTAGCATTATCTGTAATGGGTTTTACGGTTCTCTGTCTTGTAAATATTTTAATGAGTAATGGCAGAAATGTATTGTTTTTAGATGCAGGTATTTTACGGCAGTGGTACGGTTTTTTTGTAGCATCTGTATTTAGTGGGGTTATTGGTGTAGGGTTTTATCCAATTATGGGTACAAGGGTGTGGTGTAGGTTTGGTTGCCCAATGGCAGCAATTTTAGGGCTTCAACAAAAGTTTTTCAGTCGTTTTAGAATTACCACTAATGGCAGTCAATGCATCAGCTGTGGCAACTGCAGCACTTACTGCGAAATGGGTATTGATGTTAGGTCGTATGCACAAAAGGGTCAGGATATTGTAAGAAGCAGTTGTGTAGGTTGCGGTGTGTGTAGTTCCGTTTGTCCACGGGGTGTTTTAAAACTGGAAAACGGACCAATAAAAACAAAGAAACTACAGGGACCCATTCAATATGTAAACGGTGCTTTTGAGGTAACTGAATAAAAGGAATAACTTTGCAGTAATGAAGATTTTTTTAATAATAGCGCTTGTATTTTATTGCATCACTACCCTGTTTATTTTTTTTTACACCCTTCTGCAGTTTCATCTCACCATTGCATACATAAAATCAAAAAAAAGAAAAAATCATACCGGTGAAAATGTTTCTTTAAGTGATGAAGAAGTTTTTGTTACGGTTCAATTACCCCTGTACAATGAACCTTATGTTACAGAAAGACTCATTAATGCGGTTTGTGCATTAGACTATCCAAAAAATCTTTTGGAAATTCAGGTACTGGACGATAGTAATGATGAAACCATAGAGATTGTTGATAATGTTTCAGCGAAGTGGTTTAAATTAGGGGTAGATATAAAAGTAATTAGAAGAGAAGACCGAAGTGGTTTTAAAGCCGGTGCATTAAAGCATGGGCTTGAAATTGCCAAAGGAGAATTTATTGCAATATTTGATGCAGATTTTATACCATCTACTGACTTTTTAAGAAAAACTGTACCGATCTTAAACCAAAAAGGAATTGGTATGGTACAAACAAGATGGGGCCATACCAACAGAGAATATTCGTTGCTAACAAAAGCTCAGGCGTTTTGGCTGGAAAATCATTTTAGAATAGAACAGACAAGCCGTAGTAATTTAAACCTGTTTTTTAATTTTAATGGCACTGCAGGCATTTGGAATAAGCACGCAATTTTAGAAGCCGGAAACTGGCAGGCAGATACACTAACAGAAGATCTTGATTTGAGTTACAGGGCACAATTAAAAGGTTGGAAATTTTTATATCTGGAAGATGTAATCTCTCCCGCAGAATTACCCCCAACACTTTCTGCGTTAAGGGGTCAACAGTACCGGTGGACAAAAGGTGGAGCAGAAGTGTCCAGAAAATTAATACCTGCTTTAATAAAATCGAATCAACCCTTAAAAATTAAACTGCATGCTGTTGGGCATTTATTAAACTCGGGAGTTTATTTAGCGATCGCAATAAGTGCCTTTTTGAGTATTCCATTATTGTTTATAAAAGATATTGTACCATCTTTAAAACCAATGATGACAGTAGGCACAGTTTTTTTTTCCAATTTTGTTGTTTTGGCAATTGCTTACTTCATTGCAACAAGAGATTATTTTAAGAACAGGAGTATCTTCCAGTTTGTAAAAATGTTTCAACTTTATTTATCATTTGCTGTTGGTATGAGTTTTCACAACAGTGTTGCTGTATTGCAGGGTTATTTTGGTAAACGCACGCCTTTTATCAGAACGCCTAAATTTAATAATGAAAACACCGGTCAGCTTGCATTTAAAAGATTTAGTACTGCAAAAATTTCTAACTCTTTTATTATTTATATTTTACTCTTTTTACTTTTCTTTACAGCAGCAGTTTATGGTATTATTTCAAAAAATTTTGGGTTTCTTTTATTTCACCTTACACTCACATTAGGCATGGCGTTGCTTTTATTTTTTGATTTTAAAGAATCAACATCGGTGAGATAATTGCCCTAAAGAGATTTAATAGTTTCAACTAAAACTGTAGTCAGTATTTTATCTGCAACTGCGGCAACTGCAATAATCTCTGAAATATTAACCGGTTGTAAATTTTCAGGATCACATTCATCAGTAACAACACTTATTGCAGTACATTTAAGACCGATCTGGTTTGCAACAATTACTTCCGGAACGGTGCTCATACCAACCAAATCAGCACCTGTAGAACGAAGCCATTTATATTCTGCTTTTGTTTCCAGGTTTGGGCCCATAACAGCAGCATAAGTTCCGGTGCTCATATTCGTATTTTGTGTAGCAGCTGCCTGTAAAACTTTTTTTATTAATTCCATATTGTAAGGTTGGCTCATATCAACAAAACGTTCACCAAATTGAGGATCGCTTATTCCCCGCAAAGGATTATCAGGTAAAAAATTTAGATGGTCATTTATTATAACCAAATCACCTTTTTTATATTGAGGGTTTAGACCTCCTGCTGCATTGCTTAAAAATAAATCAGTAACACCTAATGCCTTCATCACCCTTATTGGAAAAGTGATTTGCTGCATGGTATAACCTTCGTAATAATGAAACCTGCCTTGCATAGCAATAACATCTTTATTTTCTATTTTGCCATAAATTAAATTGCCTTTGTGAAATTCAACTGTTGCCTCCGGAAAATTTGGAATGTCTTTATATGGTATTACAATCTGGTTCTCTATTTTATCTGCCATTGCACCAAGACCTGTACCCATAACAATGCCGACGGAAGGTTTTTTTATTCCTTTATTTTCTAAGAATAAAACAGTTTCCTTTATTTGGGTAAAAAGCATGCAAAACTATTTAAGTTTAAAAAAATGAAATTACGCCAATCGATTTTAAAATAGTAAAATCATTGATTGAATGCATTGTATTATCGGATTCCAATCAACTGCACCAATAAAGAAGATAAACGTAAACACTTTTTAAAATTGAGGAGCTCAAAATAAAATTATCAAGGTTAGCGAACGAAATTTATAACTGCAAAACTTTTCTGAAACATTTAACGTAGATTGACTTTAAATTTATATTTGGATCAAAAGTCTGTCATATTAGTATTTAGCCGATCAGCAAAAGCGGAAAGCAAAGTAAAAATATTGCACAACAATGCTGCTCAAAATTTATTGCTCCACCAAGCATTGTACAATAATACAATGGAGGCAGTAAAAGCTACGCAATTGCCCACCATTGTTGTGGATGAGACATTGCAACATGGAGATAATTTTGGAGAAAAATATTGCAATGCCTTAGAATATTGTTTTAGCAAAGGATTTGACAAAGTGATTTCTGTTGGTACAGATTGTGCTACACTCACAAAAAATATTTTGCTAAATGCACATAAATCTTCGAGCGGTAAAAATTTGATCGGTGCTAATGAAAATGGTGGTTTTTATTTGTTTACGTTGCAAAAAAAGAATTATTTACGAAAAAACTTTCTATCATTCGGTTGGTGCACTGCTGGTATTTTAAGTGAACTTATTTGCTATTTTAAAGACAACAATTCTATTAAAATCAGCTTCATTCAACATAGCAAAGATCTCAATTCTATTGCTGATTTGGTTAAGCAGATAAAAGTAAAAAAGGCTTCTGCATTTCTTAAATTATTGTTTGTATTATTCAATAAATTTTCAAATGCAATTACCTATGCGCTTGTAAAAGTTGACAATTTATTTATTCATGCTTTTTCATTAAGAGGTCCACCCTCCTTGATTGCCATTACCCTTTAATTCATTTTATTTTTTAATTTTAGATTATACTTAATAGCGTATAATTTTCAATAAATTATTGAGCATGCGCCCTCTATTTTTTTTATTGTTTTTTTTATTTTTTATTATTAATGCTGATTTTGCACAGGTAACTACGGCAGGTTTTAAGGGAAATGTATATGATCCTACAAATAAACCTTTATTAAATGCAACTGTAGAAGCTGTCCTTGAATCGACAGGAGAAAAATATATTGGTTCTACACAGGCAAATGGAAATTTTATTTTACCTAATATTAAAGCCGGTGGGCCTTACACAATTACTTGTACGTACATCGGTTATTCTACTGAAACATTTACTGATATACAACTTACGCTTGGCAATTACTTTATACAAAATTTCATTTTAAAAGTTTCACAAAAAAAGGAAGATACTATTACTGTTTTAGCAAAAAAAGATAATGTTTTTAATAAAAAAAGAAACGGTGCTTTTACAAATATTAATGAAGAGCAATTAAAAACGATGCCCACTATTAATAGAAGCCTTCAAGACTTTATAAAATTATCCCCACAAGCTAATGGGAACAGTTTTGCCGGAAGTAATTATCGGTACAATAATTTAAGTATTGACGGGGCAGCGTTAAACGATGCATTTGGATTTACTGAACCTGCAAGTGGCGCCGGTGGCTCGCAGGCTACAGGTACACCGGGCAGTCTGGCACGTACACAACCAATAAGTTTAGAAACCATTCAGGAAATACAGGTGGCAGTTTCACCTTTTGCAGTAACAGCAGGGAATTTTACCGGAGGAAGTGTAAATGCGGTTACAAAAAGTGGTACAAATACGGTGAAAGGATCTGCGTTTTTTAGTGGGCGCAATCAGCTGTTAACGGGTAAAAGTGCTGATGATGCCCGAACAAGTATTGAAAAATATTATGATTATCAAAGTGGTTTTGGAATTGGAGGTGCAGTTAAAAAGAATAAATTATTTTATTTTACTTCTATAGAAATTGGTAGAAAGAGTGAGCCCATTTTATTTGCACCAGGCACCAGTGGTGCGATAATACCGAAAGATGTAGCAAAGAGCATTGCAGATACCATATTTCAAAGATATGGCTACAATAGCGGCAGTTATGGTGATATTAATTCTTCAACAAACAGTAATAAATTTTTTGGTAGGCTCGATTGGAATATCAGCCCGAAACATAAATTACAGATACGGAATAATTATGTAAACGCTTTCAGCGATTACTTGGAACGTGGTGCAAATTCTTTAAATTTTGAAAGCCAGGGGTACAGGCACATCAGCAAAACAAACAGTGCTGTATTGGAATTAAAAAGTAATTTCTCTAATAAAATTTCTAACAATTTAATTATAGGTTACACAACAGTAAATGATAAAAGAGATATTGCAGGTGCTATTTTTCCACACATAGAAATTACTTATAACACTGCCAATATAATTTATGCGGGTGCTTATAGAGAGGCAGCTGTGTATGGATTAAAATTAAAAACATTTGAGGTTACAGATAATGTTGTCCTCTATAAAAATAAACATACCATTACCATTGGTACGCACAACGAAATTTATGATGTTGATTACAGGTTTTTAACTGCGTACAATGGTAGATGGGCATATAGTAGCCCTTCAAGTTTTTTTGCCAATACACCTTCCCGCATTCGGGGTGTTTATAATAAAACAAATAATGATTACGGGTTTAATAAAAACAATCCTTCGGCAAAATTTAAAGTGCTTTTGCTTAGTACTTATTTACAAGATGAGGTAGCAGTTACAAAATACTTTAATATTACAGCGGGTATTCGGTTCGATTTTACTGTACAGCCCAATCAAGAATCTCCAAACGCTAACGTAATAGCTTTAAAAGAATTTAATCAATATCAAAATAAATTATCGAATAAGCCACAGCTAGCACCACGACTAGGTTTTAATTGGGATGTGTTGCACAATAATACATTTCAGTTGCGGGGTGGTGTTGGTGTTTTTAATGGTCGGCTTCCATTAAACTGGTTAGCTTATCCTTATTACAATGATGGCATTACCTATGGTAATGTTGATTACAGACCCAATGGTGCTGTTGTGCCTTTAAACACTAATTTGTCACAGATAGCGGCAGTATATCAACCAAACATTAGTGAAGTTAATTTGCTTGATAATAATTTTAAACTTCCGCAAGTGCTTAGAAGCAGCTTGGGTATTGATGTAAAAACACCCAATAACTGGACGTTTACGCTGGAAGGTATTTATACTAAAACATTAAAAGATGTTTTGTATAAAACAATAAATTTAAAAGACAGTACAGCACCTTTATCTGGTAGTGGAGATAGTAGACCGGTTTATCTTGGAAGCCGAAACCAGCAAAAAATAGGAGTTGGTTTTACAAACGTATTTTTATTAACCAATACAAACGAAGGATACAAATATGCGCTTTCTGCAAGTGCTTCAAAAATCATAACACCAGGATTTAATTTTCGTTTTTCATACACGTATGGAGTGAGTAAAGATGTGGCAAATGGAGTAAGAAATTCACCACAGGCAAACTGGGAATTTAACCAGACAATATTGCCAAATGATCCTAAATTGTCCAATTCAAATTTTGATATTCGCAACCGCTTTTTGGCTTTGTTTACAAAAGAATTTACTCATAAGAAATCGCAGACAGCATTTACAATTATTTACAACGCACAGAGCGGTAGCCCGTTTAGTTTTGTTTACATAGGTGATGTAAACAGGGATGGCTCGCCAAACAATGATTTAATATATATTCCCACCAGCCTCGCAGATGCTAATTTAATTGATATAAAAGATGGAGGAGGTAATGTAACTATGACAGCAGCGCAACAATGGGAAAACCTGAATAATTATATAAGCAGTAATAAGTATCTGCGTACTAAAAAAGGTTCATATGCCGAAAGAAATGGTGCCCGTACACCTTGGAATCAGGAACTGGATTGTAAAGTAAGTCATGCTTTTCTTATAAATAAAAAGCAGCGTGTTACGTTTTCGTTCGATATTTTTAATTTTTCAAACTTAATAAATCGGCGTTGGGGAAGGCAGTATTTTGTACCAAATTTATTAAATGGAAATTATCAGCTCATCACTTTGCAAAGTATTACCAATGGTACAAAACCAAATTTTATTTTTAATAATCCTGTATCTACACCTTGGCAAATAGATCCTATAACATCCCGTGCGCAAGGGCAACTAAGTGCCAGGTTTAGTTTTTAAGATATAAATATTTGCAATTTGTCATAATAGTATCGGTAACAATCACCATAAATTAAAAATATTTTCAGTTTACAATACATCATAAACTAAAAATATTTTTTGTTGGATAACATGAATTAAAATAAATACTAAGTTTATTTATTTTGAAACTCGATCGGTATTATCAATTTAAAACTAATGTTCCTGCCCATATTATATACGCCTGTACGCCCTGTAACATGATTAATATCTGTATATTTTAAACGGCTCATATTACTTTGATAACTAACATCATTTAAATTATTAACCATAAAGTAAATGGAACAAATTGTTTTGTTGGCAGTTTTTATATCTGTACCAAAACCTAAATTAAGTAAGGTATATCCTTGTGTAGCTGTTTCGTTTCCAAATTGGTAGTAAAATTTATCTTGTTTTAAATAATGATCTACTGCAAAACTTACATAGCTGTTTTGAAATGTTTTATTTAATTTATGAGCAGAAATTTTAAGTTTAGATTGCCATTTATCTGGAGGTGTGTAAGGAAGGTATTTTGTTGAAACTTCCTGATGTAACTGAATAGCCCTAACCAAAGCATATGCGCTTTCTAAATGAAGCCAGTCAATATTATGAGGATGAATATTTATCATTAATTCACCGCCCGATAAGTTTGCTTTGCCTGCAATATATTTAAATACAGGCCCGGCAAAGCCTGCAACATTATCTTTTCTTATCGAATCTCCCCCGGCAACACTTTCTAATTTTACCGGAAAAATATAATTGTTTATTCTATTATTAAATGCATTAAATTCTGCTGTAATATCATCAGAATTTATGCCTAATGTTCCATCTATCTGCAGGCTGTTCTCCGGCCTCAAATTGTGTTCTCCAATTTCATAAAATGGTGTACCATCATGTATTCCGTTTTGTCCGCTTTCTGCGGGAGTAGGAGCCCTAAAACCTCTGGCAAAATTTGCCTTCACATATATTTTTTTGGTAACATCATAAGTAAAACCGATGCTGCCTGAATAGCCGGTAAAATTTGAGTGGTAGTCTGTAAACCTATGCACAGCATAGTGATCAACTTTTGTTAAACGAATGCCCGTTGAATCTACAAATAAATCTTTGCCATGTAATTTTCTTGTATCAACCCTTAAGCCACCGGTTACAGATAATTTTTTAAATGTTTTTTTTATTATAGAAAATGCACCAATATCAAATAAATTATATTCTGGAAGTACAAAAATAATTCCTTTGTCTTTAGATGATTGCAGCATACCATTTACACCAAATGATAGTTCCCATTTATTTTTTTCGGGCAGTATGTATTGAACATCATAATTAAATGTTTTTAAAGAAAAATAGTTGGTGTAAATATCACCCTTGGTAATATCATTGGCTTCCTGTCTGTAATTTAATTGCAGACCTGCTTTTAAATTTAACCTTCCGCTTCCTAAAACAAAACTGTTATCCAGCAAAGCTTTATAATGCCTTACATGCTGGTGAATTATTGGATAATTAAAATATTTTTTATTTTCATCTGTAGGTGCTATGTCCGTACTGTCTTTCCCATCGCTAGCTAAATAATGCTTTTTAAAACTACCCGATGTTCTGTCTCTTAATCCTTCTATGATCCCTAACTTCAAATTAAACATACTTAAAACAAAATGCGAATAGCCCCATTTTTTGGTGACACCTAATATACCTTTTAAATTATTTTCACTGTAACCGGAATTCCAAACATATCCATCATATTTATTTTTATAATTGTGTGCTTTAAGGTTGGTATAAAGCACATCCCAACTTAATCCTTTATGATTACCGGCCAGGCTTGCAGATCCATCAAGTAGCCCATTATTTGTTTGAAAATTGCCTGCTAAATTTCCTTTAATATTTCCTTCATTTACAACAGCAGGAGAAAGAAAGTTTATTACGCCAGCCATTGCATCAGAACCATATCTTAAACTTGCAGGCCCTTTTAAAACCTCTACTTTATCAATTGAATTTGCATCAATCTCAATACCAAATTCATCAAACCATTGCTGCCCTTCCTGCCTTACCCCGTCATTTATTACTACCACACGGTTATATCCAAGCCCCCTTATTACAGGTTTTGAAATTGATGGACCTACTGTAATTTGAGAAACACCAGGTATTGTACTAATAGCATCAATTATATTAGAAGAGGCAATTTGGAGCAAATCATTTTTATCCAATATGGTTACCGGAATAGGAGTTTCGCTTTTTTTAGCAGCTTTTGCAACGCCTGTAAGCACAACTTCATTTAAGACGAAACTTTGAGGAGCAAGAGCGAAATTTAATGTTAAAACTCCTCTGATATTTATTTTCGCTTCAATTGAGCGGTAACCTATTAAACTTATCTCGACTAAATAATTTCCTGTTGGAATATTTTTAAGCTGGTATTCACCAAATGAATTGGATATGGTGCCAATTTTAAGATCGGGAATATGAATAGAAACTACAGATAGTGGTTGTCCATTTTTAATATCTTTAATATTACCGCTTATTTGATTTTGAGCATTTGTATTGATTGATTGAAATAGTATAAGTATGTACAATAAAACTCTTTTCATAAAAAGATTTATACATTAAATGGTTCACTAAAATCAGACAGATAATAGTGTAAAAAATTGTGTGGATATCGTAAATCAGGAAAGTAAAAAAATTTCTGGAGGTGGGGTTAAAACCTTGCAGGAGTATTTAACATATTTATCCTGACGGAATTGACTTTTTGGAAAGGAAATACCTTGATAATATTTTTGTCTGTAAAGATTAAAACAGTAAATATTGGAAACTCTTACGCTGGCTTTATGTAGGTTAAGTTTTGGATCCAAAGATTTAGTTACTTGAAAATCGGTACTAAAGTGTTCATAAATATTTTCTAAATTTTCCTGCTCCTGCTGATCTTCTAAAACGTAATAATAAATGCTGTCGTGTATTAATTCAGTTTTGGCAACATCATATAATTTTTCATTATACCACAATTCGTCTCCAGAAATAACATTGTGGCTGATAGAAGGTATTTTAATAATCTTAAGATGGTTAGTGGCAAGTTCTCTGGATAGGTTTTCTTTAGCTTCAAACCTGGCTTCGCTAAGCGTAATATTTAGCAATAATTCAATTAAGTTGCTGCTAAAAATTAAAGCCACAGACAATATGATCGAAATGATTTTCAAAAAGTTTTTATACTGAGTTTTATTTTTTTAAAAAGTAGTTAATTAAAGGCTTTCGGGTTTGTATTTAATTGTAAACTGTTTTAAAAAGAGTAATTTTTTCTGTAAAACAAACTATACGGCTGCCTTCAAAAATTATGTAAGCGTTATCTTTAAAACTCATAAAATTGTCTTAGATTTTCAAATATAAGAATATTAAAATCTAATGCAAGAAATTGGTAGTAAAGCTGTATTATGACGAAGTCTAAAAAATAAGTGGTAATGACGGAGAAGGGTATAACAAGCATCTGTAATTTACTTTTGTACAGAATGAATTTGATATACTATTTATTAAGGAGGGAAAACTTTCTAAATAAAATTCCGATA
The DNA here is from genome assembly GCA_031364205.1 of Ferruginibacter sp. GTDB lineage: Bacteria > Bacteroidota > Bacteroidia > Chitinophagales > Chitinophagaceae > Ferruginibacter. The sequence goes on along the minus strand of JANLVW010000576.1, from coordinate 3,063 downwards.
GAAATTTAATGATTAAAAAACTGGTTTAAATAGATTTTTAAAATATTTTGTTTATTCTATTTATAGAAAAATATTTTACTTAAATTTATTTTGGTGTAACCTAAAAATTTTATTGTTTTTTGAATTACATAAACTTATGTACATCCTTTACAGTTATTTATCAAAAGTCAATTCACAATTCCTTAATGATAAATTATTATCTTTTCCAATATCCATACGATCAATTATTGAAAAATATTCTATTGACCAGGAAAGAAATGCAAGAATACTTTCTAAATTATTGTTGTTAAGAGGCTTGTCTGATTTGTTCCCAAATGAAAAAATAGATCTAGAATTATTACAAACAGATGGGAAACCTATTTATAAAAACCTGCCAATTCATTTTACCAGTTCCCACAGCCAAGATTTAGTGGTGGTGGCATTTTCTAGAACGAAAGAATTAGGTATTGATATTGAATTTAAAAAAGATATAGATATAGAAATATTTAAAGATTTTTTGCATTTAGAGGAACAAAAAGCACTTCAAATAAGTAAAACAAAATCAGATCTTTTTTATTCCTTATGGACAAAAAAAGAAGCATTGCTAAAGACATCCGGTATAGGAATAAATGCAGATTTTAAAACAATTGATTGTTCAAAGAATAAAACAAACTTTAAAGGTAAAAACTATTTTTTTAAAGGAATTTTGTTAGATGTTGATTACACTTGCTTTATTTCGAGCAGAGAGAAAGCAATAAAAATAGATTGTAAAGAAATTGTGTTTTGATAGACTACAACCATTTTTCATAAACTAATCTTACAGCGTTAAATCCTTTGTTTTCCAACCAGTGTTGCATCGTTTTGTTGTTGCTTAAGGTGTAACGTATTATTCTTCTTATTGGTTGTTTTGAATAACTTTCTACAAAAGCATTATTGAGCTTTCCATACACACCTAAATTTCTATATGTTATGTTTACATATCCTTCCGAAATATATAAGTCGTTCCCTTCACCAATTTCAAAATTACTGTTGTCTTTAACTTCCACAAAACCAAAAATAAAACCGATGGCTTTTTGCTGATGGTAGGCTACAAAAAATTTCCCATCAGCTTCTTCCTCACATTCCACCATATACTGCAAATAGTCCTTTTTTATATCATTCCAATTGGCTGTTTTAATATTTAATGAAAGTTCCGAAACATGTAATGCGCCCACCAATTCATCCACTATAATTAAATTATCTTTTATTAAATTTTGCCGTATTACTATTTCTGGGCTCATAGATTTTTAAATTATAGCGGGATAACAATTCAATAACACAAATAGCATTATTTCATCTTCACCGGACTTCCTATCCAATCTGTATTGTCAGGTAATTCCTCTCCTTTCATTAATAATGATAAAGAATCTACTGTTACATTATTTCCTATTTTACTGTCATATAAAATAATTGTACGAGAAGATACTGTACTTTGTTTACCTATATCTACGGAACCAATTTTCATTATTCTATCTTCAAATAAATGTGTCTGCGGACCACAGTCTTCGTTCAACATCGCTTCATCATCAATACTCACCATATCGTATTCAGTAATATCTGTCGTATTTAGCCACACTCTTTTTCCAATTTTAACACCTAAAATCCTCATCATTATTGGCAACCACATTGTTCCTCTTAACTGGTCTAAAAAGAAAATTACGCTTAATGCTTCATACACACAAGTAACGGCTTCGCTAAACCAGACTTTGTAATGGTACATTGGAAAAGCACTTTTTTTATATTTCCCAACTAAAATCCATTTTAATAAAACAGTAAATAAAAACCCCGGAATTGCCATAAATCCTAAATAATAAAATGGAAGTAAAAGCAATAATTTGGGAATACTTTCTTCCAATAAATCATGACTAAAAGCTATAAACAATACGGAGCTAATCATCACTACTGTCTGAGGAATAATAATACGTAAAGCTTCTACAATACCTCGGGCAATTTTAGTTTTTAGGGCAGGTGCAAAAGTTTGTGTTTTATCAAAGTTTTCCATTCGTTGCCGCATTGGCAAACCAATAGGAGGGGAGCCAAACCAATCTTTTTCGTTGCTGTTTTGTAGTTGTTCACTAGTAGGCGGTTTAGATAAAACACCAATCAGCATGTTGTCGCCAAGTGAATATCCTTGTGGAATTACTGCACTATTACCAACGAAACTATTGTTGCCAATAATGGTTTTTTGTAAAATTAGTTCTTGGTTTTTAACATCATGTTCGCCTAAAATTACTGCGTCAGCTATAAAGGAATTGTCACCAATTTCTAAAAAATGATGTGTAACATCACTCGCGGTTGAGATCTCAGAATTTTTACCAACTTTAGCACCTAACAGTCTGTAAAAAGTTGAAATATAAATACTCGCATATAAAGGGTGTAAAACAATTAAAGACAAATTCATTAATTGATCTTTAAACCATTTTTTATAATAAGTAAAACTATATACCGAGTAAATTCCAACCTTCATGTTTAGATTGCACAAACGAGAAAGACCGCTTATTACCATTATAAATAAAAAAAGGTATAAAACCGATAAAACAGGTGTTTGCCAGAGATAGGTAAAATCATAATTATTTGCATTGTCATCCAAAACATACAGCGTGTAAAGCGTGGGGAACAAAGGGAGAATTACAACTAACGGAAATAAAAATAAAGAGAAAAAATAAATAACAGAGTAATAATTTCTTTTCAGTTTTGAAATTGTATTTACAACTGGGAATTCATTTTCTGGAACTGTATTTACTTTAACAGCAGGGCTACCATCCCAAATTTCTCCTTTTCCAATTATTTGATTGCTTTGTAAATAACTTAAATCCTGTAATTCACTATTTTTTTCCATAATAGTGTTGCCCCCAAGTACTGCAGATGATCCTAGATATGCATTTGCTTTTATATGCACCGTACGCAATTTTAGCCAGCCATTTTCTACCGTTGCATTATCTATTGCACAGCCCGAACTTGTACTTACATTTTCATCAATAGTTAATAAATCTTCTGCACCAATTTGTAAAGTACTTAATGTAGCAGACGGGTGCACTTTTACAC
>JANLVW010000384.1:0-2964 GCA_031364205.1 Ferruginibacter sp. | reverse complement strand
ATGGGTTGTTATAATAGCAAGTTTTTTAATAGCGTCAGCTTGGAAAGTGTAAGAAGTTAGGTTTTGATTGCTTAAATAATTTTGCACTGAACCAATAATAATATTGGCTAAATAAATTTGTGTAGGGTTGCATAAGCTTATAATATGCTTTGCTCGTTCTAAATTCTCCTTTTATAAAAGACTTTGTCATCAATGTATAATAAAACACAAACTTATTTAGCCAATATTATTATTGGTTCAGTGCAAAATTATTTAAGCAATCAAAACCTAACTTCTTACACTTTCCAAGCTGACGCTATTAAAAAACTTGCTATTATAACAACCCATCCCATTCAGTACAATGCACCGTTCTTTAAAATGTTAAGCGAACGGAAGCGTATTGCCATAAAAGTTTTTTATACATGGAGCCAAAGTGCATCAGGCAGTAAATTTGACCCGGGTTTTAAGCAAGATGTTGAATGGAACTTGCCGTTATTTGATGGGTATGAATATACATTCGTTGAGAATATAGCTGCTGAACCAGGCTCCCATCATTACCGGGGAATAAACAGTCCTACGCTGATAAATGAAATACAAGCATGGGGTGCCACTGAAATATTGGTTTATGGATGGAACTTTAAAAGCCATTGGCTAGCTATTCGATTCTTTCATAACAAACTACCTGTTTTTTTTAGAGGCGATTCAACCCTAATTGATGAAAAAAAAGGACTGAAACAGTTGCTGAGAAAAATTGCTTTAAAATATGTTTATTCATACGTAGATACCGCATTTTATGCCGGCATTGCCAATAAGGCTTATTTTAAAGCCATGGGTTTGAAAGAGAAGCAACTGGTATTTATGCCACACGCCATTGATAACAGCAGGTTTGCTGCAAATGATGTAAACATAGCAGCAGGTAACGAACTAAGAGAAGCATTAAATATTCCTGCAGATGCGGTTGTATTTTTATTTGGAGGTAAAATGGAGAAAAAAAAGCAGCCCGATTTTTTAATAGAAAGTTTTGTATCGTTAAAAAGCAATACTGCGTATTTAATATTAGCGGGTAGTGGAAAACTTGAAAAAACTTTAAAGGAAACTTATTTGTATCATCCTTTTATTAAATTTATTGGCTTTAAAAACCAAAACCAAATGCCTGCAGTTTACAATTGTTGTGATGTTTTTGTATTGCCATCTAAAGGACCAAATGAAACATGGGGCCTTGCCATTAATGAGGCTATGGCTGCGGGCAAAGCAATTGTAGCAAGCGATAAATGCGGTGGTTCTTATGATCTTATTCAGAATAACAAAAATGGATTTGTTTTAAAATCCGGAGATAATACATCTCTCTCAAGAGTGCTTGCATTTTTTACAAATAATAAAAGCGAGGCAGCAAAAATGGGTGAATCTTCTTTTCAAATAATTAAACAATACAGTTTTTTAAAAGATTGTTATGCCATTGAAAACTGTTTTGATGTTACGGGAGAAAAAAAAAATAAATGAGAACAAGAATATTCCTTGACGAAGGGTCAAAAGGTTTTTTATTGCTTTTATTAATAAGTCAGCTTTTTTTTACAAACGGCATCATCCTTTTTGGAGGGCTGGTCATTTTCTTTTTGCTTTTTAATGTATTACATCAACCTTTTAAACCTTCTGTATTTACCATTATTTTATTTTATCATTTTTTGCAGATCTCTGCCGGTATTTGGGAAAGCAATTATTTAAATCAAGATATAAATTACCGCTCGCCAAGTTCACAAAATGCAACTATAGCTGCATATATTGGCTTGTTGTTTTTATTTTTACCAATTGCCTATTATCAAAATAAACTTCCTGCCTTATCATTAAATACATTAAAAAAATATGCTGACAGGTTAGCTATAGACAAAACTTTCAGGGTTTATGTAATTAGTTTTTTTGCAATGAATGCACTGACTGGGGTTGCATTTTTAATACCTTCACTAACACAAATATTTTTTAGCCTTGGAAATATTAAGTGGTTTCTTTTTCTGCTCTTTGGATTACAAAGCATTTTAAAAAACAGAATGAGGAAAGAGTTTTACATATTTTGCGCCTTAGAATTTGCTTCGGGTTTTTACAGTTACTTTTCTGAATTTAAAACCGTTATTTACTTTGTTCTTTTCCTCTTATTGTGTCTGCTTGCTGTGGTGAGGTTTAATAAAATGATGATTTTTGTAGTTGGAGTGACATTTATGTTTCTGGCAGGAGTGTTCTGGACAAGCATAAAGGGCGAATACAGAAGTTTTGTGAATAAGGGGAGCAATACGCAGGTTGTACAGGTAGAAAAAGGGGAAGCGCTCGATAAATTATTAGAACTTTCAGATAAGCAAAACGGAAATTCTTTCAGCAGTGCGATGGGTGATTTTCTCGACAGATTGCAGTACACTTATCACCTCGCTAAAACAATGGACCAGGTGCCAGCCGTAATTCCTCATCAAAATGGAGCTAACTGGGGCAGTACGCTCGTTTTTGTACTTACCCCAAGAATATTAAACCCCGATAAGGGTGTATATGATGCATCGGTAAAAGCATCTAAATACAGCGGTATTCAATATTCAGGGAGGAAGAGAGGAGTATCTGTTAGTCTAGGTTATTTTGCAGATGGCTATATAGATTTTGGTTATGTAGGTATGTTTATACCCTTGCTGATACTGGGTTTTATATATGGTAGTAGCTACTATTTTTTTATAAGAAAATCATCTAACAATTTTATATTTAATTATGCAGTAGTGGGTGCCTTATTCATGGAACTCATGTCTTTTGAGTCAGACAACATATTTATTTCAGGAAGATTGTATGTAAACCTTATGGTATTTTTTGTTTTACGGCTGTTTTTCTTCCCTAAACTGATGGCTTACATCAGCATGCCTAAAAAAACAATTGAAAAAACTGAAATTTCTTGATCGTCTTTATAACAATACCCTGGTTTTTACCTGCTTTTAGGGCAGGGGGTCCCATACAGTCTGT
>JANLVW010000374.1:0-8351 GCA_031364205.1 Ferruginibacter sp. | reverse complement strand
GGTTTTGCACCGCAGCCTGAACAAACTGCATTAGGAGTGCAAATACGAACCGTAAAAGTTTCTATTGATGAAAAATTGATGAAACAGATAGCAGAAGAAACCGGTGGAAAATACTTTCGTGCAAAAGACAACGAAAGCCTTTCCGGTATTTATTCAACAATCGATGAGCTTGAAAAAAGTAAGGTAGAAATTACAACCACAACTCGGTTTACAGATAAATTTTTACCATTTGCCATTGGTGCGGCATTTTTTTTACTGCTGGAAATCTTACTTCGTTACCTCGTTTTTAGGAAATTCCCCTAAGCTTTATTTATATTGCAAATATGCATGCAACAGTTTACAGATCTACAGGAAGTTGGTATATTTTAAAAAACTCGGAAGGCGATTTCGTTAATGCCCGTTTAAAAGGGAAACTTAAAATTGCAGGCAGAACATCAACTAATCCTATAGCTGTAGGTGATGTGGTAGAGATAGACGAAGAAGCAGTAGAAGGGAATTTGGTTATTTCAAAAATCTACGACCGAAAAAACTACATAAACCGGGTTTCTCCGCACAATAAAAATTTGCATCATATTGTAGCTGCAAACTTAGACCAGTCTTTGTTATTTGCCACCTTAAAAAATCCTAAAACTTCTTTTGGTTTTATAGACCGTTTCTTGATAACATCAGAAGCATATCGTGTACCTGCAATTATTGTTTTTAATAAAGCAGATTTATACAAAGAAAAAGAGCAGGAGAAATTTGAACTGGCAAAAAAAAACTACGAAGCCATTGGTTATAAAATAATGTTGATGAGCATTGAAAAAAATATTGGAACGGCAGAAGTAAAAGACCTGTTGAAAAATAAAACCACTTTATTGAGCGGACATTCCGGTGTAGGAAAATCAACATTTATAAATTATGTTTTTCCGGATCTTTCACTTAAAACTCTTGCTGTAAGCGATTGGAGTGGTAAAGGAATGCATACCACCACTTTCGCTGAAATGTTTGATTTGCCTTTTGGTGGAAGTATAATTGATACGCCGGGAATAAGAGAAATGGGTTTGGTTGATGTGCCTAAAAATGAATTGGCCCAGTATTATCCTGAAATGCGTACGGTAATGAATGATTGTAAATTTAATAATTGCCAGCATTTTAATGAGCCCGGCTGTGCAGTAAAAATTGCCATAAATGAAGGCATAATTTCAGAAGAAAGATACCTGAGTTATCTTGCTATAAAAGATACAATTGAAGAAAAAAGTTATTGAAAAGATTGATTTTAATCAGCACTACTTAACTGCTCTCTTATTATTTTTAATTTTGATTTTCCTATAATCCTTTCAATTGCTGCATCACTTGCTTCTTTTAATTTTTTTACAGATCTAAATTCTTTTAGCAATAAATCTGCAGTTTGTTTTCCAATACCTTTTATATCTTCCAGTTCATTTTTAAAAGTTCCCTTGCTTCTTTTATTTCTGTGAAAAGTAATTCCAAAGCGATGCACTTCATCTCGTATTCTGCGAATCAATTTTAAACTTTCACTGTCCCAAGGCAACAACAAAGATTCAGTGTCACCATCAAAAAATATTTCTTCTTTGTTTTTTGCAAGCCCTACCAATGTCATTTTCCCTCTAAGGTTTAGCTTGTCTATACTTTCCATTGCAGAACTTAGCTGCCCTTTACCCCCATCTATAATTACAAGTTGTGGCAATGCTGTTCCCTCATCTGTAAGCCTTTTGTAGCGTCTGTAAACTACTTCTGCCATGGAGGCAAAATCATTTATCCCATCAACAGTTTTTATATTGTAATGGCGGTAATCTTTATTACTTGGTTCGCCGTTTTTAAAATACACCATTGCCGCAACAGGATAACTTCCCTGAAAGTTTGAGTTATCAAAACATTCTATGTGTACCGGTAATTCTTTTAATTGTAAATTTTGTTGAAGTTGTAACAATACTGCATCTTTTTCATCTGTCGTTTTATCTTCCAACTTTAATAATTTTTTTGCATTAAGTTCAGCCTTAAAATAGTTTACATTTTTTTGAGAAAGATCCAGTAATTTCTTTTTATCTCCGGCTTTCGGTACAGTAATAATAGTGTTTGGTTCTATATAATCTATTTCAAAAGGTAAAATAATCTCTCTTGCATCACTTTCAAAAACCTGCCTCAACTGTGCAACTGCAAAAGCTAATATTTCTGCTGCATTTTCTTCAAGTTTCTTTTGCAGAGTTATTGTTTTAGTTTGTATGATACTGCCATTACTTACAGCCAAATAGTTTACATATGCGGTATCGCCTTCCTCCAAAATTGTAAAAACATCTACAGTGCCGGTGTTTGTATTTACAACTGCCGATTTTGATTCGTATAATTTTAAATGTTCAATTTTATGCTGATAAATGGCTGCTTTTTCAAACTCCATATTTAAAGCATGCTCTTTTATTTTATTTTTATAATTATTGATAACCGGGTTTAAATTTCCTTTAAGTAAATCTTTTAACTGAGCAATTCCTTCTGTGTAATCTTCAAGCGTTTGCAATGCTTCACATGGTCCTTTGCAGTTGCCTAAATGGTATTCAAGGCAAACTTTAAATTTTCTTTTTTCAATATTCGCCTGAGTTAAATTGAGTTTGCAGGTGCGGAGTTGTATATTTTGTTTTATAAAATTGAGCAGGTCTCTTACTTTACCTACAGATGTAAAAGGACCAAGGTATTGTGAGCCGTCTTTTATTTTTCTTCTCGTTAAAAAAACCCTGGGAAATGCTTCATTTTTTACAACTATGTAAGGATAGGTTTTATCGTCTTTTAAATTAATATTAAAGAGTGGCTGGTGTTCTTTAATAAGAGAATTTTCCAGTAAAAATGCATCCTGATCTGTGTTTACAATCGTAAATTCTATTTTGATGATTCGGTTTACAAGCTCAGCCGTTTTATAGCTGGTCTTCATTTTATTAAAATAACTGCTTACTCTTTTGCGTAGGTGCTTTGCTTTGCCCACATAAATTAATTCATTTGCGGCATTATAATACTTGTAAATACCGGGTTGGGTAGGTATGGTAGATGATATGGCTGAAAATTCTTTTTGTGTCATTATTCTTCGTAACTCCAGGATATTTTTTCTTCTTTTATGATTGTTGCTTTACCACCAATATTTTTAACTGTAATTATTTTGCACCATTTGCCGCTTTGCCATGTCAGCAAAAGTTCTGTATCAGTATCTACCTTTTTTTTAAGATATATCCGTCTTACTTTATTTGTTTCGGGATCCACGTAAACATCCCAATGTTTAAAAGCAAAACTGTTTCCCTCATCATTTAAAGGATCGTAAGTAAATGTAAATGCATTCAAGGTCTGGTCTAGAAATCTTTTTTCAGTAAAAGTTTTTTTTAGATTAGATGTATCAATTATGGGAAACAAAAATGCTGAGAAGGTAGTTTCAAAATCGGTTTCTTTTACCCACATAGAATTTGTAACCTTTTGCACAGTGGTTTTTTTAATAGGGGTTATTCCAGCGATTTTAATGCTAAATATTTCGCCCCTTAAATAAGATGTTACAGGAAAAAAATTTGAAACTGTATCTCCAGTTATTATCTGTGAATTATTTATGGTATTAATATCACCGGGTGACTTTTTATTGGTTTTGCAGGATGCAAAAAAAATGATTGTACCAAAAAAAATACGGCTAAGCATATTTCAAAATTAAGTCATAAGCCCAAATCAATAAAATATTATAATAAAAGGTCTTCACAATTCTTAAGGAGTATAGAATTTCAAAACTAAATTTAGATATAATTAGAAAGCAGAAGTTACCCCAATCTTAATCCCAACATTGTATATCTTTTCAGCATAACCATATTGTTTTTTATAGGTTGAAAACAATTGGTAACGAAACTGTGGACCAACATTTAATAAAACTCCGTTAGCTGATTTAAAGCTTATAAAGGTTTCGATTGCAGTATTTAGGTTCATCTTCCTGAGCAAAGCATTTTCAGAAATATAATATTTTTCATCGGTTGATAATACAAAGGCATTCCCACCAATAACATAAGTTGGTTGTATTGTTCCACCTGCATACCAGTTAAGTTTTCCATTACCTGCAATTTTAAAATCTGCACCCAAGGGCAATGCAATTTGCATGGTATTTTTATTTATTTTATCATTTCCGGCTTTTGTAGAAAAGTTAGAAGAACGAACATTATTATCAATATTGTTTAGGGTAATTGAAGTTTGAGTCGGATGACCTAACGCTGTAACATTTGATATATAATTGGTATAATTAGCCTCCAAGCCGGCTTTAAATCTTAGTTTTTCAGAAGTACTATATTGCAAAATTGCTCCTGCTTCTAAATTAAGTGCTGCATTATCAAATAAATTTGTTTGGCCATTGTTAGTTCTTGATGAAATAAAAGATGAACCCGTTGTATTGCTTTCTGTTGTTTTAGAAAAACTTCTGTAACCAAAAGAAGGTGTAATGAAATAAGATAATGTACTGTTTTGTTTAAATTTATTTATAGCGGGTTTGTACCTAAATGCATAATCCTCCTTCCAGCTTTTTTCAGTATTCAGTAAATCAATTTTTTGTAGTAATGTTTCGTTCTCAATTGATTTGGAAGTTATAATCTTAGTATTTAATACTGTATCTGCTGTTTCATTTTCAGCAAAAATTTTCTCTCTTTCCTCTTTAATAATTAAACTTTTTGCCACATCAGCTTTCTTTTGATTATTGCTATTTATGGCGTAAGTATTTACATCATAAATATTTACAGGCGTACTTGTTTTTAAGGTTACAGAATTTTCAGCTGTGTTTAAAAAAGAATTTTCACCTTTAAGATCTAATAAAATTTTTGTTTCAGGGTTGATAGGATTTTGTCTTTGACCAGTTTCTCTACTTTCGTTATGAGTGTCTTTTATGGAAAAATTTTGGTTGGTTTTATTTTTTGGATCTAAATAATCTTTTGCTGAAAATGTAATTTTAGTATCATTATTTTTTTCATTTACAAGATAAGATAAATTTTCGGCTGATGCTTTTTTGGCAGCGCTGCTCAATGAATTATTATTTGCAATACCGAGGTATAGTACTGCCGTTAATATGAGTAAACAAACTGCCATCGATGGCCATTTTCTGTCAGGATGTAGGTTGTTATATAGGCTGTACCAGACTTTTCTGGATGGTACCATTCTAAACTCATCAGCACTTTCTTTTAGAAAAAGTTCAAATTCGTCGTTGTAATTATTGTCTTCCATTTTCACTCAGTCATTGTACGTTAATAGTAAATTTTGCTATGCTAAATTTTACTGTTTATTTTACCGTATTGATTTTTGTATTGAGATTTATCAATTATATGTTTCTTAATTAAAATATCTTCTAACATTGCTTTTGCTCTTGTGTACTGGCTCCGGCTTGTACTTTCTTCAATATCCAGCATTTTTCCAATTTCTTTATGTGAGTAGCCTTCTATTGCATAAAGGTTTAGCACAGTTTTGTAACCCAAGGGTAACATACGGATACATTCAACCACCTGTTTTGCCTGTATAATGCTCGGCACCATATCTTCTTTGGTATGAAAAGCATTGGCGTGAATCAAATCAACTGTTTCAGAAAACTTCTTATTTTTCTTTAGCACATTGATACAGGTATGTACAATAATTCTTCTTATCCATCCTTCAAGGGCACCTTCGTTTCTATATTGATGGAGCTGCGTAAAGATTTTTATAAAGCCTTCCTGCAACATATCTTCTGCATCCTCTCTGCTTTTTGCAAAGCGGTAACATACAGCAAGCATTCGTGGACTGTAACGGTCGTACAGTGTCTCCTGCGCAGCAGCATTATTTTTAAGAGTTCCGGCAAGCATTTGCTCCTCGGTCATAAGTTAGGGTTTTACCTTGTAAAAATAGACAAATATTGTCGTAAAAATGCTGCGTGGTCTAATTTTGCCAATTTAAATCAGACCATTTAAGTCAATACATCTCCCTTCATTTGTACGGGAATCTCTATCCCCATCATTTTTAAAATTGTAGGTGCAACATCACCGAGTTTACCAGGTTTTATTGATCCCTTCCATTCATTGTCAATTATAAAAAAAGGAACCAGGTTTAAAGAATGGGCTGTATTTGGTGTACCATCTTCATTTATTTCGTAATCCGCATTGCCGTGGTCTGCCAATAAAAAAACTGCGTAATTTTTTTCAAGTGCTTGATTTACAACCTTTTTCACACATTCATCTACCGTTTCTACAGCTTTTATTACAGCTTTCCAAACACCTGTATGACCCACCATATCTGCATTTGCAAAGTTCAGGCAAATAAAATCCGGGCATGTATTTTCTATTGCAGCAATGACAGCATCGGTTACTTCATATGCACTCATTTGTGGTTGCAAATCGTAGGTGGCTACTTTAGGCGATGGAATCATAATTCTTTTTTCACCTTCAAAAACCATTTCTCTGCCACCACTAAAAAAGAAACTTACATGTGGATATTTTTCAGTTTCTGCTATGCGAAGTTGCGTTTTACCTGCAGCTGCAATAACCTGCCCAATGGTATTATCCAGATTGTCTTTATCATACATTACAAACACATTTTTGTAAGTATGATCATAATTCGTCATAGTGGTGTAATGAAGTTGCAGCGGATGCATATTTTGTAAAGGCATATCCACCTGTGTAAGTACCTCAGTAATTTCTCTGCACCTGTCTGTACGAAAATTGAAGCTCAATACAGCATCGCCATTTTTTATTTTTGTATCGCCTGGGGCATTATTTATAACTGGCATTATAAATTCGTCTGTAACATTTTTTTCGTAAGATGATTTAACAGATTCAAAGATGTCATCAGTCTTTTCACCTGTTGCGTGCACCATTGCATCGTAGGCAATCTTAACCCTTTCCCATCTTTTATCCCTATCCATTGCATAATATCTACCGATTATTGTTGCAATTCTGCCGGTTGTTGCATCTAGGTGTTGCTGAAGTTCTCTTAAAAAATCTAGTCCGCTTTTAGGATCAGTATCCCTCCCGTCTGTAAAGGCATGCACAAGCACGTTTTCAAAATTTTGTGCAGCACATAAACTTGTAATGGCCTTAAGGTGGTTTATATGAGAATGCACTCCACCATTGCTTACAAGGCCCATAAGATGAAGCGTTACGTTATTTTTTTTGGCAAATGCAATGCTGTTTAAAAGCTGCTCGTTTTTTTCAAAACTTTTATCTTTTATGCCAACGTTAATTCGTTGTAAATCCTGATAAACAATTCGGCCTGCGCCAAGGTTTAAGTGCCCAACTTCACTGTTACCCATTTGTCCATCAGGCAATCCTACTGCCTCACCGCAGGTAACTAAAGTACTGTTTGGATAATTGTTATGAAGAGAAGTTACAAACGGGGTTTTTGCATGTTGAATTGCATCGCTCCTTTTTACTTTGCCTAACCCCCAGCCATCCATTATTATGAGAATAGTTTTTTTATTTTGCATGTCACAAAGCTAAGTTTGTTTGCAGTTGATGTATAAAAGAATAGATATTTGTTATAAACAAGCCAAACAAAAAATTTTATGTAGCTGTAAAATCGGTATGGCATACTTTTAGCAAATAGGGTCTGAATTAAATTCAAAACAATGAAAAAAATATTTACAATACTTGCTGCTTTTGTTGCGTTAAGTTCTTTTACTATAATTACAGGCTTAAATGATGTGGTAAATGCTATTAAATCCGGCAATGCTGCTTCTGTTTCAAAATACTTTGATAATACCGTCGAAATAACTGTTAATGGAAAAAGTTCAAATTATAGTAAAACACAGGGTGAAGTTGTTTTAAGAGATTTTTTTGCCAATAATGCAGTTAAATCATTTACTGTATTACATCAAGGTCAAAGTGGCGGTGCAGAATTCTGTATTGGTACTTTGGTTACTTCAAATGGCAATTTTAGAACCACTTTAAACCTAAAGCAGAAAGGTGATAAACAAACTTTGCAGGAAATTAAATTTGAAAAATAAAGATTAAAAGCTTTAAAATTGAACTCCTGCTTGCGGGAGTTTTTTTATTTATATAGCTAAAAATTTCTTAACTTTTTGGTGGTTATTCAATAAGAACTGTTTATTAACTTTGTGATTATGAATTTTAAAACAGCACTTAATGACTTAATTAAAAATGCGCTGTCAGAAGATATTGGCGATGGTGATTATTCTACCTTATCAACCATAAAATCAAATGCAGAAGGAAAAGCGGTATTAAAAATAAAGCAGGATGGGGTACTTGCAGGAATGGATGTAGCTGAAACAATTTTCCGTTTTGTGCAACCGGATATTATTTTTACAGCTTTTAGAAAGGATGGCGATGAAATGAAGTATGGTGAAATTGCTTTTGAGGTTTCTGCTAAAATTC
>JANLVW010000564.1:0-1073 GCA_031364205.1 Ferruginibacter sp. | reverse complement strand
TGGCAAGGTACAAGGAAGAAATTCTTCAAAATGAAAACGAAACATTAAAGGGTTACAGGTTTTACACTTAATCATTGATGAAGTTTATGCTACTTTTTTGAACTCTGTTAATACCTGCTGTAGGTCTTCGAGACTTCCTTGAATGAATTGCAGCATCAGCATCAGTATAGTTGAAGAAAGTTGAAATTGAATAACTTCGATTTCGCTGTTGCTTTTTTCGTAACTCCTAATTTCATAAGAAAGTAGGGTAAGTGTTTTCTCTTTGCCTTGAATTTTATAACCAAATGAAGGGTCAATAGGAACAGGTGCAGCCAAATCACAGGCTTGTCGGGCTATTGCCATAATTTCATCCTTATCAGTTGTTGCTTTTATTTTTTCCCTTAATAATTCAAGCTTAAATATTAAATGGTACTGGGTCGGTTGTTGATTCATATCCATTGCACAAATTACTAATTATTTTAGTAATTTAATTAATAATATTTTTACCCCCCAAATTAATATTGGTTAAAGAAAAAAAACTATCTCATAAGCCTACACATTTTAATATTTTAACATCAATTACTTACACCATTCGCTACCTGTATGTAAAAATAAATTTCATAAATAGTTCTATCCCTTTAGAATGTTTCGTATAACAACCTTGAAGCAAAAAAAAGTGAATCCGTAAATTAAAATGACCCTAAATATTTACTCAACTGCAAATCAAATTGTCGAGGAAACCTTTGCTGAAGAGCCGAAATAAGGGGACAATTAAAAATGCAATTACTAATATTATGATTATTAGCATATTAAAAATTGGAAAATATTGTCCGTTTCGCATAATATTGTGTTGCCTGTAAGCCTATTTCGACATTTCGTAACTAATAATAATTTTGATAAACAATAATTCATTATGACAATTCCAGAGTTTAAAAATATTAAGTGTCGAACAATATTATTTGGAACGATATTGTTTTTGACAAGCTGTTCAAATCAACCGAAAAATTCCAAAGAAGTATCATTAGCAGGAATGTACAAATTATTGATAATGGAAAAGCAAGACTCTAAAGGCGTATGGTATGAAGATAGTTGGG
>JANLVW010000346.1:0-1567 GCA_031364205.1 Ferruginibacter sp. | reverse complement strand
AAAAATGGCCATTGCTTTGGTAGATCAGTTATCGGGCAAGTTTGATATTACGGGTTACAAAGACACCTACACGGCATCGTTGATGAAAGTAATAAATGCAAAAGCTAAAGGCAAAAAAACAGTAGCACCCGTAATGAAAGTGGTACATAGCAAGGCAAAAGATTTGATGGAGCAATTGAAAGCGAGCATAGAAACGAAACGCAAAAAAGCCTCTTAGTTATGAGTCTTACAAAATACAAAAGCAAAAGAAAATTTACCGCTACACCGGAACCTGATACAGCAGTAAAAAATGGCAACGTACAATTATCATTTGTAGTTCAACGCCACAAAGCAAGCCATTTGCACTACGATTTTAGGCTGGAAATGGATGGGGTTTTAAAAAGTTGGGCAGTGCCTAAAGGTCCATCTCTTAACCATTCCGATAAAAGACTTGCTATGATGGTGGAAGACCATCCTTACGATTATAAAGATTTTAAAGGAATAATACCCGAAGGAAATTATGGCGCAGGCATTGTAGAAATTTGGGATAAGGGAACATATACTGCACTTACAGATGATAAAAATGCTGACAACGAAAAATTATTAAAAGCAGGTTTAAAAGCCGGTAACTTAAAATTTGTATTGAAAGGTAAAAAACTGAAAGGTGAGTTTGCGCTTGTAAAAATAAAAAACAAAACCGGCGACAAAGACAATACCTGGCTGCTTATAAAGCACAATGATAAATTTGCCACATCCGAACCTTATGACAGCGAAAAAGAAACGCTGAAAAGTTCTCCTATTAATAAAGCACTTGCCGAAAGAATAAAAGAGTCGGTAAAAAAAAAGTCCGCTACAGCCTAAGTGCAACCCCACAAAAAATAAATAATCCTGTTACGCCCATGTTGGCGAAGGAAACTGACAAGGCATTTAACAGCGCCGATTGGATATACGAAATAAAGTGGGACGGCTACCGTGCTATTGCCTATATATCTACAAATGCAATTCAGCTTTACTCCCGTAACGGAAATGATTTCTCACAAAATTATCCTGTTATAACTGCCGCACTTAAAAATATAAAACATTCTGCAATATTGGATGGTGAAATTGTAGTATTAAATGAAAAGGGATTTCCTGATTTTCAAAAAATACAGCATTATAAGGATAATACCGACTTCCCTCTTTGTTATTATGTGTTCGATTTACTTTCTCTCGATGGTAAAGATCTTACACATTTACCATTGACAGATAGAAAGGAATTATTAAAAGCTTTGCTGCCAAAAAATAAAGTAATAAAATATTCTGATCACATTAAAGAAAACGGAATTTCATTTTTTAAAGCGGCTGTTCAAAATAATTTGGAAGGCATTATGGCTAAAAAAGCAGACAGCAAATATTATGCTGGAAAGCGAAGCAATGAATGGCTCAAGATAAAAAACCATAAAACTGCAGATGTAATTATTTGTGGTTATACCGCACCGGCCGGCAGCAGAAAATATTTCGGCTCCCTTGTATTGGGCATTAGGAAAGATAAAAAACTGATGCTTGCAGGGCATGCAGGAACCGGATATGATGACAAAAAATTAAAAAC
>JANLVW010000318.1:0-7723 GCA_031364205.1 Ferruginibacter sp. | reverse complement strand
CTCAATTTTGTTGGATCCCTCTTCTACCCGAAGGGGTAACACAATTACATCCCACCACTTTAGGTTTCCCTTTGCAGTGAGTGCCGAAGCCTGAAAATGTGTTTTTTTCTGATCCAAAGCTTTTGACACTGCTTTTTTTATCATAGGTATATCATACTGATCCCACAATTCCCACCAAAATTTATTTTTTACTTCAGTAATATTATCTATTTCTAATAAGCTCATACCCTTATCATTCATAAATTCAATTCTGCCATTTTTATCAATAACTTTTATACAGTCCGGGCTGCTGTCTAACACAGAGCGGTTAAATATTTCACTCTCCTGAATTTTTCTTCGTGCCTTAACAATTTCACTTACTTCATAGGCAATAGTTGTTACGCCTGATATGGTTTGATTAGCCTCATGGTAGGGCTGATAAACTATATTAAAATATCTGTCTTGTAAAATATCATTGTGTTTTATTTGGGCAAGTATTTCGTTAAAATAAACGGGTATGCCGGTTTGCATAACTTTTTTTATCAATTCTGGAAAAGACTGGTCTTTCAATTCGGGCAGCACTTCTAAAAGTGTTTTGCCTTCTACATCTTTGCCCTTTCCCCAAAATTCCTTCATTAAATCATTGGCCATTGTTATCACCAAATTATCACCCTTCATTAAAGAAAATGCAAAAGGTGATTCCATCAGCATATTGTAATAGCGGTTTTTGTTAGTTTCAATAAGTAATGAATTTCTTTTATCGTCTTCTAATTTTTCTGCCAGGTTTTTGTTTTCTGTAGAATCTTCAGCAACCTGTACAATATATTTTATATTATTTGCTTCATCAAAAATTGGAGCGTGTGTAAGCTTCCAATATTTTAATTCATAATTTTCATCGGCATCGTCTGTTTTTTTTAAATCATATTTTATAACAGTTACAGTATCTTTTAATTTTTTTACCAATACTTTATTCAAAGATTCCAGTACTTTATTTTCTTTGTCACCATCATTAGGATTCTGGGGAAATGCAATAAAAATATTTTTGCCGGTAATTTCGGCTATGGTTGTATTTGTGGTACTTAAAAAAATATCAGAAGCAGTTACAATTTTAAAATCCGTATCCAACACGAGTTTTAAAACCGGTGTTTGCTCAAAAAAAGATTGATAGTTTATTTTATTCATTTTTTTAATTAAAAACTGCTTCAAGAACAGTAGCTGTGTTAAACATCAGTAAGTTACAGTTAATAAGTTCCAATAATTTTGGAGTTGCGGATAATAATAATTGTAATCAATAATTGTGCGCTATTTAAATTTTATTAATTATTTAAGCTACAAAAATATATGAGGCATTAAAATATTTGACTGTGGCATAGTTTTTTCTTGTGAGACCAAAAACTATAGTATGAAAAAAAATATTTTGCCTTTGGCTATTATTACTTTAAGTATTTTAGGCATTGTATCCTGTTCAAAAAACAATGACAGCAACGGACAATCTACATTACAGGTGCGAATGACGGATGCACCAACCGCACTTGAACAGGTAAATGTTGATATACAATCTGTAAGTATTAAATACAGGGATGATGATAAAGATTCAACACTTAACTGGGTTGATTTAAAAACTACAGCTGGTATTTATAATTTACTGTCTTTACAAAATGGTGTGGATACTTTGCTTGCTACCGGCGTAGTACCCGAGAGACAAATAAAAGAGATTAGATTTAAATTGGGAACAAATAATACAGTTAAAAATAACGGTACTGTTTATCCCCTTACAATACCAAGTGGTGAAGATTCCGGCTTAAAAATTAAGTTTAGTAAAAAGCTTTCTACCGGGCTAAATCTTTTGTTGTTAGATTTTGATGCAGCTATGTCTGTTAGTCAAAACGGTTCAGGAGTTTATAAGCTAAAACCTGTAATTAAAGTGAAACCTTAAATTGATTAAACAATTATTAGAAAGCTATCTTATGGTAGCTTTTTTTAATTACTTAGACCAAGAAGAATTTTTATTTTAAAAGGAATAATTGAAAGAAACTTTTAAGAGGAAATAACTTTAAAGCGTTTTGAAATACTCAAAGCTTAATGAGAGACCTGAAATTAAAAAATTATCTATTCTTATTCTTTCTTAAAAATAAATTTTATACCGGATATTAAACACAATAATATGTTTTAGCTTTTTACAATCTCAACTTCTATAATTACAGCAAAAATATTTGATAACATTGTCGAAGCTCAATAATAATTGTATTAATCGTACTTGTATTTTTAGGCTTTTATATAAATTCGTATTTTTGCCCGTATGACTCCTGAAAGAACTGAAAGGCTTACCAATGTACTTGCAAAACGGCAACCCGGGCTTACTGTTGTTCTTGAAAATGTAAGTGATCCTCATAATATAAGTGCAGTAATGCGCACATGTGATGCAGTTGGCGTTCAAGATGTTTATATTTTAAATACTAAAATTGGGCTACACGAAATTTGGAGCGCTAAAAGTTCATCAAGCGCAGCTAAATGGCTTACAGTGCACCAGTTTACAATTGCCGAAGAATGTTTTGAAGCGCTGCGAAAAAATTTCTCTAAAATTTATACAACCCATCTCAGTACAGATGCTGTTGACCTTTATGAATTAAATCTTACTGAATCTGTCGCTCTTGTTTTTGGTAACGAGCACAGTGGTGTAAGTGATGACATTATTGGTATGGCAGATGGTAATTTTCTTATCCCGCAGGTTGGTATCATTAAATCTTTAAATATTTCCGTTGCATGTGCAGTAAGCCTTTACGAGGCATACCGGCAGAAGAAAATTGCCGGGCATTTTGATAATATGAACTTAACAATGGAGGCTTACAGCCTATTAAAAAAGCAATGGGGTTTTATAAAATAGTTGCGTCATATTTTTCCCAATTACAAATTTTTACGTTTAAAATATAATCTCATTCATTCCCCAATGCTATAAAAGGGCTTGGCATGTTTGTTGGCTTTAGGCATTTCAACAATATAAATCTGATGAAATATTTGTTTCAAATTAAACTGACTGCATTAATTGCTTTTATTTCAATATTTATTATAAGTTGTAAAAATAAAGTTCAAAGAGAAAAATTTGATATTACAGAAACCTTTGATTTTACGAGCCCAAAAGTAATAATTTTACCACAGGATGTTGCCGAAATTTCAGGCATTGCATATTATCCAAAAGATACATGCGTTTTTGCCATAATTGATGAAGATGGTTTGCTTTTTAAAGTTTCTTTAAACAGTCCAGATGAAGTAAAAGTGTGGAGGTTAGATAATCAAAGGGATTGTGAAGATAATGTTTATAAAGACAGCACTTTTTATGTAATGGTAAGCAACGTTGATCTTGATAAAATTAATTTTGTAAATGATACAATTGCTGTTACAAAAGTTGATTTTCCAAATGCTTGAAAAAAGTAAACTAATTTGAATCTATGTATTTTTCAGCAGACAGTAATAAGCTGATTATGTTATGTAAACAATGTGAGGACGATAAAAAAGCCAAACTTTCTTCATATTATTTCAGTGATTCTACAAACCGGTTTGTAAATTATCAAAAGATCTCAACAGAACCAGTATTCAAAAAATTAGGAAGTAAAAGATGTCATCAAACTCGACACTAAAATATATAAAAAATCCTAGGGTATGGCAGTTACACCGGCAGTAGATCTTATAATATCAAACCAAGTTTATCTGGAAGGTTACGGCACACTTTTACTTTTAAAAAACAAAACAAAAAAATAAATGATCAGGAATTTACTTTTTATTTTAATATTATTTATACGCATACCGGGCTTACATGCACAAACTGTGAAGGTCAACGATAGTGTTCAGGCAACAATTGTATTAATTGGAGATGGTGGACAATTAATTAAAGGAAGACATCCTGTTGTTAGTGGCGTTACAAAAACAATTGCCATGAACAGTAAAACCACCATTATTTTCTTGGGGAATAATTTATATAAAACAGGATTACCCGATAATACTTTCCCAACTTATGAGATTGCCAAAGCACCGCTTGATTCTCAAATTGGAATAGCAGGAAAAGCTCCGGTAAATGTTTATTTTATACCTGGTAATCATGACTGGGCAAATGGTTCACGAATTGGTTACGAATCTATTTTGAGGGTGCAGAATTATATTGATGTTTTGGGTAACAAATATGTAAGACAATTGCCTCGAAATGGCTGTCCCGGACCGGTTGAAGAAAAAATAAACGATGATGTTACTTTGGTAATGGTAGATTCGCAATGGTGGTTACAGGAATATGAAAAACCAGGTGTAGAGTCAGATTGTCCTTGTAAAACAAAGGCGGAAGTTATTACACAGCTCGAAGACATTATGGAAAAAAATGACAAAAAATTTGTTATTTTTGCTATGCATCATCCCATAAGAAGCTATGGTCCACACGGAGGTTTTTTTACGCTGAAGCAACATATTTTTCCTTTAACAGATGTCATTCCTAAACTCTATATTCCGTTACCTTTAATTGGTTCAATTTATCCTTTAACCAGAGCAGTATTTGGTACAGCACAAGATCTTAAACATCCTCTTTATCAGGAAATGATAACTGCTTTTGAAAATGTTGTAAAGGGGCATAAAAATGTAATTTTTGTTAGTGGTCACGAACATACTTTACAGTTAATAAAAGATACCAATTACATAAACATTGTGAGCGGTAGCGGAAGTAAAAATTCCCGGGTATCAAAAAGCAGAAATACAGTTTTTGCATCAGGAGATTATGGTTTTGTAACATTAGATGTTTTAAAAAATAAATCTGTAAGATCTACATTTTATAACGTTGACGGAGATAATGTAAAAGAAGTATTCACACAAAATATACTTGACTTTTCAAAAGTAAAAGCGCTGAAAGGATTATCGGATACCACAAGGGTTCCTGATTTTGTTTTTAAAGACAGTGCAGTTATTTCAGCAAGCGATAAGTATAAAAATGAAAAGAAATTAAAAGATGCATTGCTCGGAGTAAATTATAGAAGGGAATGGAATACGCCTGTGCAGTTTAAAGTTTTTAATTTACGAAAAGAAAAAGGCGGTTTTACCATTAAAGGCATCGGAGGTGGCAAGCAATCAAAATCTTTAAAACTTGAAGATAAAAACGGAAAAGAATGGACACTTCGTACAATTGATAAAGATCCTGAAAAAGCTGTTCCTGAAAATTTAAGAGGAAATATTGGGCAGGCAATTCTGGTAGATGTAATTAGTGCCAGCAACCCTTATGCACCGCTAACCATACCTGTGCTTGCAAAAGCAGCGGGCGTTCCCGCAGCAAATCCACAGTTTTTCTTTGTGCCCGATGATCCTGCTTTTGGATACTACAGACCTGTTTTTAAAAATACCGTTTGTATGCTTGAGGAAAAGCAGCCAACACCTGATGAAAAAGATACAAAAAGTACCAATGCCATCATCAACAAATTATTTGAACAGAATGATTATCACATAAATCAACCTGCTGTTTTAAGAGCAAGATTACTGGACATGCTCATTGGTGATTTTGACATACATGCTGACCAGTGGAGATGGGGAACAAAGGATACAGTAAAAGGTAAAGTTTATTATCCTGTACCTAAAGACAGAGATCAGGCATATTTTAATTCTAACGGTTTATTGCTTAAGTATCTTTCTAATAATTCAATGCCTTTTTTGCAGGGGTTTAAGTCCAAAATAAAAAATATTAATGGCTTAAATTTCGTTGCTAAAGATTTTGACAGAATTTTTATGAACGGTCTAAGTAAGGAACAATGGAAAACAATATCAGATAGTTTTGTCTATAATATAAATAATGAAGTCATTAAAATAGCTGCTTCTAAATATCCACCCGAAATAAAGCAGTTCGATTCAATTTTTACAGCTCAAAAGTTGATGAGCAGAAGAGATGATTTACCAAAGCAGGCTATGAAATATTACAATTTTTTAGCAAGAGGTGTAACGGTAACCGGAAGCAATGAAGCCGATTATTTTCATATACAAAACGACAATGGAGGAATAAAATTAAGTGTTTATAATAAAAATAAAGATGGTGATACAACTTCATTAAACTACCAAAGAACTTTTACACACAAAGAAACAAAAGAACTGTTTATTTATGGCCTTAACGGAAACGATAAGTTTGTTGTAGATGATAATGTTTCTTCCCGCATAAAACTGAGAATAGTGGGAGGTAAAGGAAATGATTCTTTTTACCTAGGTGGAAATATAAAAAAAACACTGTACGATCTTTCTACTGAAAAAAATGTAATTGAAAAATCAAGGAGAACAGAAAAAATGTTTTCAAAAAATCCAAGTGTTCTGGAATATAAAAATACCGGGTTTCAATATGATAAATTTATTTTTCCTCAAATTAATTTTGGGTTCAATGCAGAAGATAAAATTTTATTGGGTTTAGGGTTTTCTTCAAATAAACACGGGTTTAGAAAAGAACCATACGCAAGTCTTCAAAAGCTTACTACTTTGGCGGCAATTACCCTAGGGGCATTTCAGGTAAAATATGAAGGCATATTTAATAATATTGTTTTAAAAAATGATTTAGTTATTAATGGTGAACTTCAAATTCCCACACTTACAAATTTTTTTGGATATGGCAATCAGTCTAATTACAATAAAAATCTACCATTATCTTATTACAGAACAAGGTATAAATATGGTTCATTTAACGTTGCTGTAAGAAAAAGGTTCAACGATATTTTTCAAATTTCTATTGGGCCTTCTTACTTCCGTTATTGGAATGATGTTGCAGATAATAAAAATAGAATTCTTTCTGTTCCATCTTCTGTTGGAAGAGATTCTTTGGGTTTATATACGTCCAAAGAATATCTGGGTGGTAAAGTAAAACTCGATATAAATTACATAAACAATGAAATTTTCCCAACCAGAGGAATTACATGGTTTACTACATTATCTTCTCTAAAAGGTTTAAATAACTATTCCAATTCAACTACAGATATCGAATCAGATATGACGATCTATGCCTCTATATCTGATCTCAGCAAAGTATCAGGCGTTTTAAGATTTGGTGGAGCAAGAATTTTTTCAAACAATTTTGAATTTTTTCAGGCAAAATCGCTTGGCGTACAAAATTATTTAAGAGGGTACAGAAGAAATCGTTTTTCGGGAAAAGCTATGGCCTACGGAAGTGGTGAATTAAGATGTAAGATTTTTAAATCTAAATCCTTTGTGCTCCCGGGAGATGTGGGTATATTAGGTTTTGCAGATTTTGGAAGAGTATGGCAGGATAATGAAAACTCAAAAAAATGGCATAACTCATTTGGTGGAGGATTTTACTTTATTCCATTTAATTTAATTACTATAACTGCTACGGTTGCAGTTTCAAAAGAAGAACGTTTATTTAATTTTTCATTTGGAACCAAATTTAACCTGATATTTTAAAAAAATATTTCATGTCATCATACACATCTTTACATGAAGCAGCAGAAAATCACGTTACAGAAATGTTTCAAAAATTTCAGCCTGCTCATCTTGTATTTCATAACCGTGAGCATACTGAAACTGTTGTAAGAAAAGTAAATGAAATAGCAGGGGCATTATAATCTAAGCTAAGATGATGATCGATTACATAGCCTTGGTTTCATGATATGGGTTATTTGCTCGATAAGCCCGAAAATCATGAGTTTAAAAGTATAGAATTAATGAAGGAGTTCATGTTAGAACAAAAAATAAATAAGGGTCTTATTATTAAAATTGAAGCGTGTATCTC
>JANLVW010000312.1:0-1073 GCA_031364205.1 Ferruginibacter sp. | reverse complement strand
ATCAAGCGGTGCATCCACCTCATCTAAAATACAGAATGGCGCAGGCTTTATTAAATAGATGGCAAACAACAAGGCTGTGGCCGTCAATGTTTTTTCGCCGCCACTTAACTGCCCGATGGATGATGGGCGTTTGCCCTTTGGTTTTGCAACAATATCAATGCCTGTCTCAGCAAGGTTTTCAGGATCTACGAGTACCATATCAGCCGTATCTTCATCCGTAAACAATGCCTTAAATACTTTTTGAAAGTTTTCTCTTGTTTTATTAAACGTATCTAAAAACTGCTGGTTTGCCGTGGCTTCTACTTCCTGTATGGTTTGCATTAGGCTGTCTTTTGCAGTGACCAGATCGTTCTTTTGTTCTAAAATAAACTCATAGCGCTTCTTCATTTCTGTGTAGGCTTCAATGGCGGTTGGGTTTACTTCGCCCATGTTTTCCAATCGCTTTTTCATGCGGTCGTTGCGCTCTTTTAAATCTTCCACCGCATCTGTGCCGGTACGTGGCTCATCAATAATAACATCAAGATCAACCCTAAACTCCACGCTCAGTCTTTCCTTCATGCCGCTTAATTGCAGTTTAAGATCGGTGAGTTTATCTTTTATTTCGTTTAATAAAGTATCTATTATTTCTTTTGACTTTTGTTTTTGACGAAGCGCAGATTCCTTTTCTGTGAGTGCATTGCGGAGATTATAATATGCCTGATCAGCTTCGTTTAATTGTTTTTCATTCGTCTCTTTGTTTTGCAACATTGTTACGAGCAAAGTCTCTATTTCCTCTAACGTTTCTGCAGTTAAATTAATGGTTTCATCAGAATCTTTTAACTGCAAAGTGCTACTTTCTACCTGTATTTGTAAATCTGCAAGTTGGTTTGTTTTAAAGTCAAATTCTGTTTTTAAAGAAACAACTTTGCTTTGCTGTTTGGCGAAATTGATATTGCTTTCGTTGTAAGATGCGCCTGCAAAATTATATTCCTGTTCAGCTGAAGCGTAGGCTGATTCTATGCTTTGGAGTTTATCAGCCAGGTTATCAAGCTGTGTATTAAACTTATCCAGATCTGTCCGGGTATCTGCAATGG
>JANLVW010000044.1:0-3483 GCA_031364205.1 Ferruginibacter sp. | reverse complement strand
GGCACTTACAAAAATAGACCTTTAAGGGTGGCAATTTTAGATATGTATGAAGGTGTAGAGAATCAGGGAATGCGTTGCCTTCGGGAAATATTAAACCAGTTTGCTGATTTGCATGGCTACGAACTTGTAAGAGATGAATTTAATGTGCGTCAACACAATGAACTTCCTGATTTTACTTATGATATATATTTGTGCACCGGCGGTCCGGGCTCACCATTGGACAGCAAGGGAAGCATTTGGGAAAATTCTTTTTTTGACTGGATAAAAGCTGCTGAACACTTTAATGCTACTGAAAAAAATGTGATCAAAAAACCTGTTTTTTTTATTTGCCATTCCTTTCAACTCGCCTGCAGGTATTTTGATGTTGCCGAAGTAAGCAAAAGAAAAAGCACAGCTTTTGGTGTTTTTCCAATTCATTATTTAGCAGATGCAGGCTCCGATGTAATTTTTAATGGGCTTACAGATCCTTTTTATGCTGTTGACAGCAGGGATTACCAGGTTACAAAACCTAACCACAATACAATTAAAAAGATTGGAGGCAAAATCCTCGCTATCGAAAAAAACCGCCCCCATGTTCCACTAGAAAGAGCCGTAATGTCAATTCGTTTTAATGACTTTATGGTAGGTACACAATTTCACCCGGAGGCTGATGCATTTGGTATGAGTATGTATTTGCAAAGGCCCGAAAGAAAACAGGTTGTGTTTGAAAATCATGGAGAAGAAAAATGGGAAAGTATGATAGATCAACTTGGTGACCCTGATAAAATTTTACATACTTACTCTCATGTCTTGCCAAATTTTTTAAATGCTGCCGTAAATCAAATGGAAATGGCAACCTTATAAAAAATAACTTTTTTAGCAATTCTAAGGGCATAATAAAATTTATTAAATAGCTTTAAGATAAAATAAAAGCCAGGGCTGTTTTTACTTTTTCTTTCATTGATTAAAGTTACATGCAAAAAAAATTAAGAGATAATTTCAATAAGAATTTTACAGAAGAGAAGTATAGCAACTACATGAAAACCATAGAGTCAGTAAGCCCGGGTGCTTTGGATTTTAGGATTGCAGAAACCCCAATTTTCATCCCCAAAGAATTTACAAGAAAAATGCTGGATGCCTGTGAAGATATAATTGATATAATTGTAGCACCAAATTTTAAAGCCTTAACCGAGAGAAGCATACCTGAAGATGTTAGGGTGCCAGGGGATGAAGGACATGCGGAATGTATGGTGTTTGATTTTGGAATTTGTGAAAATGCAGCTGGTAAATATGAACCGCAGTTAATAGAAATGCAGGGTTTTCCTACACTGTATGCTTTTCAGGCTTTTCAAAGCGAAATAGCAGCAGCTTATGCCGAGTTACCCGCCAATTATTCTTCTTATTTAAATGGCTACAGCAAAGAATCTTATATACAATTATTAAAAGACATCATCATTGGGCAGGATAATTTAAATGAAGTTATTCTGCTGGAAATATATCCTGATCAACAAAAAACACGAATCGATTTTGATGCTACAAAACAATTAATTGGTATAGAAACAGTTTGCCTCACCAAATTAAAAGCTGATGGCAAAACTTTATATTACGAAAAAGAAAATGGCGAAAAGCAGATTGTGAAACGCATCTACAGCAGGCTTATTTTTGATGATCTTCAGCAGCAGAAAAACTTAACGGATTTAATAGATCTTAAAAAAGAGTACGATGTAAAATGGATACCTCATCCAAACTGGTTTTACAGAATAAGCAAGTTTACATTACCGTTTATTGATAATCCTTATGTGCCGGAAACCTTTTTCTTAAACGAGATTACGATGCCTGTAAATCTTGATGAGTATGTTTTAAAACCCCTTTTTTCTTTTGCAGGTATGGGAGTTGTTATTGATGTTACACAGCATGATATCGATAATATTACTGACCCTGAGAACTGGATATTGCAAAGAAAAGTAAAGTATGCGCCAATTATTTTAACGCCGGATGAACCTGCAAAAGCAGAAATAAGGCTTTTTTATTTTTGGAAAGATGAGTGGGAAAAACCAATCGCAGTGCACAATCTTGCACGTTTAAGCAAGGGTAAAATGATTGGAACAAGGTATAACAAAGACAAAACTTGGGTTGGCGGCACAATAGCTTTTTTTGAAAAGCATTAAATATTTTATTAAAAATTACATTTCATTATGATACAAGGTCCTGGCAGGTTTGAATATTATTTAATACAGCTTGAAGAATTGTTAGTAAAGGCTTCTGGCACACAAAACCCCGCACTCTTTTTATATAAAAACGATGCACGTACAAAGCTTTTTATGCTGGAAGGGTTATCTAAACTTTATGCAGGATTGCACAATAAAAAGAAATTTTTATATGCAATGGAATATTTTAAAAACCTGGAAGATATGTTGGGCACTGTAGATTATTATGATGGTTTTTCTAAAGATTTTTTAGAAGATCCAATTATGCCTTCTACAATACGGTTATTTGTAGAAACAAGACGAGATGAAAATCTTAAAGCAATTAATGAAGTTTTAATTAAAAAAAAATGGACATCTGCTGATTTATACAGAACAAAAAAAATAAGAAGAAGAATAAAAAAATCTGACTGGCAAATTCCTGAAAAAGAAGTGGAATTAATAAAACAGTTTTATCTAAAGGCCATTAAAAGTGTTATAGAGTTTTATAAAGAAACCAGTGCTGAATTTACCGATATCGAATTGCAGGTGCATGAATTAAGAAGAAAATTACGGTGGCTAAGTATCTATCCACAGGCAATGCGTGGGTGTGTGCAGTTTACAAACAATGATATTGAAACGCCTGAACTATTAAAATATTTAACCCCTGAAGTTGTAAATTCTGCTTTTAATGTTATGCCTGTAGCAGCTAACAACCAGTTTTTTGTTTTGGTCGAAAAAAATTATTTTCTGGCTTTAAGTTTTGTAATAAGTGCTTTAGGCAAAATAAAAGACAATGGGTTAAGAATAATGGTAACAGCAGAAGCAGTTAAAAATACCCAGTTTGTAAATGAAACAGTTGCAATGGAACGAGCGCTCTTATTAAACAATTCTGAAAATATCGAATTGGGCACCGTTCTTAAAAAAGCAAAAGAAATTTGCCAACCTTTTTTTGAAGAAGATAATCTTGGTAAACTGTTAGCGAAGTAATTGATGCGTGTAACAACGGTAGTCTTTTTAATGCCAACTTGTTTTTCAATAACTTAACTTTGCGCCTGCAAAAAATATGAAAACAAAAACCTTAAAAAGAGACAGAGTAAATATTATTACACTTGGCTGTAGTAAAAATATGGTGGATAGTGAAGTTTTGAGCGGACAGTTACTTGCAAACGATATTGATACGGTCCATGAAAATGAAAAGTTTGACTATAATATTGTTATTATAAATACCTGCGGTTTTATTGATAAAGCAAAGGAGGAAAGCATTAATACTATTCTGGATAATGTTGCTTTAAAAAAGAAGGGAAAGCTTGATAAAGTA
>JANLVW010000203.1:0-2899 GCA_031364205.1 Ferruginibacter sp. | reverse complement strand
CAATCAAAAAATCCATTTATTTTTTCAAAAAAAGACAGAACGGGTATTCTGGTTTTGCTTGTTGTAATTGTTGCTGTTTTTATATCTGCAAAATATATTTACCCTTTTATTATTAAAGATGAGCCCATTGCAAATGCTGATATTACTTTAGCAACTGATTCGTTACTGGTTAAACAAAATGATTACTCCAAAAAGAACAGTCCTAACAATGATTATAATGCGGACGAAGATTACCAGGCCTATTCAAAAAAAAGTTACAACAATACTTTTGCCGGAACCATGTTTTATTTTGATCCCAATACGCTAACTGCAGAAGGATGGCAAAAACTGGGAATAAAAGATAAAACGGTTGCATCTATGCAAAAATACATTTCAAAAGGGGGAAGGTTTAAGGAGCCGGATGATTTGCGAAAAGTGTGGGGTTTACGGGACGATGAAAAGGAAAGGCTTATTCCTTATGTGCGAATTGTAACAGTTGCTGAACAGAAGTACACAGATAATTATACTCCTTATGAGAAAAAACCTTTTGAAAAGAAAGTTATAGCTTCAGTAGATATTAACGCAGGGGATTCCGCTGCTTTTGATGCATTACCAGGCATTGGGGGCGGGTACTCCCGTCGCATTATTAATTTTAGAAACAGGCTTGGTGGTTTTCACAAAGTAGAACAGATTGCAGAAACTTTTGGTCTACCGGATTCTGTATTTCAAAAAATAAAACCGCTTCTTAAAATATCGGGGAACGAAGTAAAGAAACTAAATGTAAATACTTCAAAAGAAGAAGAATTAAAAGCGCACCCGTATATACGCTGGCAACTGGCAAAAGTTATTACAGAATATAAAAAGCAACATGGTGATTTTAAAACTTTGCTGGACCTGAAAAAAATAATGACGATTGACGAAGAAACGTACAATAAAATATCTCCCTATCTCACAATTTAATACTTGCTAAGGGCTGCAATTATCACTTATAATTTCGCTAATTTGCGGATTCAAAAAACGATTGCATCGAAATGGATTTCCGTAACAATGAACTCACCGAACAGGTAGCTCAATCCGCAAGAGATTTTGCTTTACAACATATAAAACCACACCTTATGGAGTGGGATGAAAGTCAGGAATTTCCGGTTCATATTTTTAAAGAGCTTGGCAAGCTTGGTATGATGGGCGTGTTAGTGCCCGAAGCATATGGGGGAACAGGTTTGGGATACTATGAATACAGTGCAATCATACAGGAAATTTCCAAAGTATGTGGCTCTATCGGTTTATCTGTGGCGGCGCATAACTCTTTGTGTACAGGTCATATTCTTGCCTTTGGCAATGAAGAACAGAAACAAAAATACCTTCCAAAATTAGCTACAGCAGAGTTTATAGGGGCTTGGGGGTTAACAGAACCCAATACCGGAAGTGATGCAGGTAACATGAAAACCACCGCTGTAAAAGACGGCAACAATTGGATTATAAACGGGGCAAAAAGCTGGATTACACATGGTAAAAGTGGAGATGTTGCAGTATTGATTGCAAGAACCGGTGAACCACGTGCAAAAAATAATTGTACCGCTTTTATTATTGATAGAGGAACAGCAGGTTTTACAGCCGGTAAAAAAGAAAACAAGCTTGGCATGCGTGCAAGTGAAACTGCGGAGATGATTTTTGATAATTGCATAATCTCTGATGAGCAAAGAATGGGTGAGGTTGGAGAGGGTTTTAAACAGTCTATGAAAATATTGGACGGTGGTAGAATATCTATTGCTGCCTTAGGTTTAGGGATCGCAAAAGGTGCTTACGAAGCTTCTTTGCAGTATTCAAAAGAGCGCCACCAGTTTGATCAACCAATTTCAAGTTTTCAGGCAATCTCTTTTAAGCTTGCAGATATGGCTACTAAAATTGAATGTGCTGAGTTGCTGATAAACCAGGCTTGCGATTTAAAAATGAAGCATATGCCAATGACCAAAGAAGCCGCTATGGCAAAGTATTATTCCAGCGAAATTGCAGTAGAAATAAGTACAGATGCTGTGCAGATATTTGGTGGCTATGGTTATACAAAAGATTTTCCGGTAGAGAAGTTTTACAGGGACAGTAAGCTTTGTACAATTGGTGAAGGAACAAGTGAAATACAGAAACTGGTTATAGGAAGAGAAATTCTAAAATAATAAAAACCCCGAAAATTTCTTTCGGGGTTTTCTGTGAACCTTTTTATTTATTAGATGGATTGAATAATGTGTTTAAATTCTTTTGATGTCTAAAACTAACCGATACAATTTATAATTTACATGCATACTCATCTTGCTGAGACGAGAGTTTAAAAAACGCTTGCTTTTTTGTAAGCATCTGATACAAAATCAAAAACCAAATAATAGCAAAAGGAAGCGTTTTAAGCGAATGTTCATAAATATAATTTATTATAAACCGTGGTGTTGGATCGATAGATAAAACAGTTGCAACCAAAACAAAAAGTAGAATAAATATTTTCATTGCTTTTGTTTGCTTTTGGTGAATAAACCAAAAACCAACTCCGCAAATAGCAATAGAATAAGTAGTAATTTCTGAGACATGATTAAACAGAGCAACCCATATCAAAATACTGCATAAAAAATAAATACGGTAATAATATTCTTTGAACAAATTTGTCCTGATGTACATCAAACAAAATATTAGAACACCGATAAATTGTATAATTAATTTTGATGAATCAGAAATATTATAATATGCCTGCAGCATTCCGGTTAAAGAAATACTTCCTGGAATTACTCCGGGATCTTCTTTCATAATCACAAACCATTTACTATACATTATACCCAGTTCTGCAGGAGAAAAAATAATTAATGGTAAGGCACCAACGATGACTATTGCAACAAAAAATTTAAATAAAAATTTTACTTTATCAGGGTAAAGTAAAAAC
>JANLVW010000197.1:0-2523 GCA_031364205.1 Ferruginibacter sp. | reverse complement strand
GACTAAAATTTGACAAGGTTGGATTCCCATATGTAATGGGAACTACAACAGGTTCTTGGCCAATTGTAAACGCCGCATTTCAAAATTCAGGGTCCAAACAATTTATATCAAAATTAAAACCCGATCTATCGGATTACGTTTACTCGACGGTATTCGGGAAAAGCGGAACAGATCCAAGTATTTCTCCAATAGCTTTTTTGGTTGACCGTTGTGAAAATGTTTATGTTTCAGGTTGGGGTGGTGGTATCAATGTAGGGCAAGGATATTCAACAGGAAACACATCAGGTTTGCCTGAAGTAAATCCGTTATCACCCATACCGGCACCTGATGGTAAAGACTTTTATTTTTTTGTATTAAAAAAAGATGCATCATCACAACTGTTCGGATCTCATTACGGTGAAAACGGAGGTAATACAGGAGATCATGTTGATGGTGGCACAAGCCGTTTTGATGCCAATGGTGTAATATACCAGGCTATTTGTGCTAATTGTCAGGGAAGGGTTTCTAATCCTCAGGTATTTTTTCCTGCAACTGCAAATGCATGGGCAAGATTAAATGGTGGTAGTGGATGTAACCAGGGCTCAGTAAAAATAGCAATGAATTTTGCCGGTATTGGTGCAGAATTAGAATCTACAATTGATGGAAAGGTAAATGATACACTTGGCTGTATTCCATTAACCGTAAGTTTTAAGGATCTTCAAAGAAAGGGTGTAAAATATTACTGGAATTTTAATTCTTCAGTAAATCCAAATGGAATAGATACAATAACCACTAACCCTGAAGCAGTATTTACATTTAATTTAGTTGGAGTTTACAAAGTAAGATTGATCTCTGAAGATTCATCTACCTGCAACATTAGAGATACAGCTTATATAAATATTACTGCAGGCAGTAATAAAGCCACAGCGAATTTTAATAAAATTAAAATCCCTCCTTGCGACAGTGCAATATATAAATTTACAAATACTTCTTTTTCAAGTGCCGGCTCATCATTTACTGCTCAATCCTTTGTGTGGGATTATGGTGATGGTTCTCCTTTGGATACCGCAAGTTTTACTCCTGATCGACTTCATCGTTTTCCGGGTCCAGGAACTTATTTTATAAAATTAAAAGTTATAGATCCAAGATTTTGTAATTCTCCTGTTACATTAAATGATACCCTAAGAATTAACCCAAAAGTTGTCGCATTACCTGCCAAAATTGCTTTGGGCTGTATTGGTGATACTATTAAGTTTAAAAACAATTCACTTGCCGGGTTATCGTGGTCATGGCATTTTGGAGATCCTGCTTCGGGCGCAAACGATTCCTCAGCAAACTTTGAACCTACACATATTTACAATGCTCCGGGTTCTTACTTTTATTACTTGATTGCATTCGATTCTACAACCTGTAATAAAGTAGATACTTCTGATTTCTTTACTATTGTTATAAAAGAAAAACCTCAGGCATTATTTACCTGGGCGCCCAATCCTCCTGAGCCAAATGTACCTGTAAGATTTACCAACCTCTCTACTTTTGCAGATACGTATTTATGGGAATTTGGAGATGGAGAAACATCTGTAGAATTTGCGCCCGTGCATGAATATAACACAACAGGTAAATACAGTGCAAGGCTTACTGCATTCAGTAAAGCAGGTTGTGCTGCAGTTTACAGTTTGCCTGTAGATGTAATAATTAATCCATTGCTTGATGTGCCAAATGCATTTACACCAGGAAGGTTTGGTTTAAACAGTGTGGTTAATGTACGTGGTTTTGGAATCATAAAAATGGAATGGAAAATTTATAATAGGTGGGGTCAGTTAATGTTTCAGTCAGGTAGCAAACAACAGGGTTGGGATGGTACATTTAAAGGTAAACTACAACCTACAGATGTTTATGGATATACATTGGATGCAGAATTTAGTGATGGTAAAAAGTTGAGAAAAACGGGCGATATCACCCTTTTAAGATAACTCAAAACTTATCTGTTATTTAACAGACAACCACAAACAGAAAAGATAAATTTAGGTAAGAATCTTAAACATAAAAACTTAGTTGAATAAAATTAAAAAAATATTATTAATACAACTGATCATGTTTTCAGGAATAATTTCCTTTGGGCAGGATTTGCATTTTTCACAGTTTTTCAATTCACCGCTTACAACAAATCCTGCAAATACCGGTTTTATACCCGATGCTGATTATCGAATTGGTGTTAATTATAGAAACCAGTGGAGCAATATTTTATCAGCCCCATATAAAACGATGAGTGTTTATGGAGATGCACAATTGTTTAGAGATAAATTAGAAAATGGATGGCTAGGTTTAGGCGGTGTTTTGCTCAGCGATAAAGCCGGCAGTGGGGGTTTACGATCAGATAAATTTTATGGATCTATTGCATATCATCAAATGCTTGGATTGAGTAGTTTGTTAAGTGCAGGTTTTAATCTGGGTTATGTTTCAAAAAGAATTGACCCTAGTGCTTTAAAATTCCCGGACCAGTTTAACGGTAAATTTTTTGACGGAACAACTGCAACCGGCGTT
>JANLVW010000184.1:0-2758 GCA_031364205.1 Ferruginibacter sp. | reverse complement strand
GTTTTTAGAAGTTCTTCAAACCTGTTGCGGTACGATGTAATAACGAACTGGTACCAGGTTTTGTATTTGCTCATCCACTGCTCCATGAATTCAAGAGGTATTGCCAATACAGTTGCATCGGTCAGGGCCTTTGCCTTCACTTCGCTTTTTTCATGCTTTGCAGCACACACCATAGAAAGAGAGCAAGCCTGCCCTGCATCGATAAGATAGATGAAAAATTCTTTTCCTTCATCGTCTTCCCTGTATAATTTTACCAGACCTTTTAATATTAGCATTGTAGAGCGAATGGTTTGTCCCGCTTTTAAAAGTGTTTCTCCAGCTTTAACTTCTTTAATTGTACCATGCTCAAGTATTTCTTTGTACAAGCCATCTTCAAGATTTGGGAAAAGTGTTTGTAAATTTTGTCTATCCATTATTATAATTATAGTTGAGCAAAGTTCCATTTTTTACGTAAGGAATTATAAATATAAAAAATCAGAAACTGCTGCTTCCAGATATTTTTAGAATATTTTTCTTTTTTTTAGCACTTTTTAATCAGTAAAGTCATAGCGATTTCATTAAGAATATACTGAAGGGATATTTCCTAATAAGTAAAATTTAAACAAAATTTAAGCCACACAGATTTAAGAAAAACGATAATAATCAAACAATAGAATGATAACGATTATTATTCTTTGTGCAGATCATAAAACAAACACTTAAGTGTCGTTTTATAATGATAATTTTTTTTAGAAGGAAAAAATTTTAATTAATGCTGCCATTATTATTATTATTATGCTACGCGTGGAAAAATCATTGATAGATATTTATATATTGGTGAACTTCAAACAATAAAACAAGCTTCAAAATTTCAAAAAAGGATTGGTTGAAAACCTAATGCAGAATGAAAGTTGAAAGATTTTAATTAATCAAAAGTTGTTTGAACAGTGTTTACATATTGGTTACATTGTTGTACTACAGCTTATAACAAAATTATTTTATTTAATATTCATCTTGCAGATTAAAAACACATCCTGTTTTAAAATTTTTTTTATGAAATATGTAATTATCTTCTTTGCTTTTTTTGCATTAAACACAACTGTTAATGCCCAAACAAAAACAAAAAAACAAGTAACGCATCAAATGAAACATTCCAATCAGGATTATGTTACGATTAAAGACGGCAACATGATGATGATGAAAAATGGTAAAAAGATGGAAATGGATAATGACGTGACCATGAAAAATGGTACTGTATGTATGAAAGATGGAATCTGTAAAATGAAAAATGGGAAAACCATGATGATGAAAAATGGGGATAAATGTTATATGGATGGGAAAATGGGGAAAAGGGGAAAATGAAAATATAATTTCATAGGTTGTGATAAAAAAGCCGCAATTTTTTGCAGCTTTTTTTATCAAGATGACTGGTTTACCTGTTAAAATAAAAAGGATCTAATTTAGATGCTTTTATTTGTGCTAGTTGGAATTATTTTGAGGTTGCTACAAACAAAAAATCCTTGGAAACAATGAGTTTGTAAGGATTTGATAAAGATTGTTATGTATACCAATTGAGAGCTAAAAATCTGAACCTAATTCTGAAAGCTTTTACGCATAGCGTTCTTAAAAATTTAATCAGGGAAATTTAGTTTCAAAAATATCTTTTCCTTTAAAGAGCTGAATAGATTTGTTATTTTAAAAAGTAAAAATTTATGGTTTGGTTATGTTGGTTTTTACTTTTATTTTATTGATAACCCTTTGCCTGCAACTGAAACAGTTCTGCGTATTTTCCATTTTTTTGTAATAATTCTTCATGACTTCCCATTTCCAAAAGTTCTCCTTTGTCCAAAACCAAAATACGGTCAGCCATGCGCACTGTTGAGAATCTATGTGAAATGAGAACTGATGTTCTTCCTTTAGTTAACTCCACAAATCTTTGAAACACTTCATACTCTGCCCTTGCATCAAGTGCAGCTGTAGGCTCATCTAAAATCATTAATTGCGCATCTCTCATGTATGCCCTCGCCAATGCAATTTTTTGCCACTGCCCGCCTGATAATTCAACTCCTTCATTAAAGCGGCGACCTAACTGCTGATCATAATTTTTTTGAAAACTTTCAATAAATATATTTGCTAGACTTTGCTCAGCAGCATTTTTTATCAGTTCACGATTTTCTTGCTCCATAATATTACCGGCTGCAATGTTTTGAGCAATCGTCATTTGATAGCGCAGATAATCCTGAAAAATAATACCAATCTGCATTCTTAAATCATTAATGTCATATTCACGCAGGTCATAACCGTCTAACATAATTCGCCCTTCGGTAGGTTCGTATAATCTTGCTAAAAGTTTTACAAGTGTTGTTTTTCCTGCACCATTTTCACCAACTAAAGCAAGTTTTTCACCCACAATAAGCGTAAAACTTAAATGACGGTTTGCCCAATTTTCTGAATTAATATATTTATAGCCAACATTTTCAAATATAAAACCCTGTTGAATAGGATGTGGAAAAACTCTTGGCTTAACAGAAGTTATAATCTGTGATTTTATTTTAAAGAAATCGAAGAAATCACTTAAATACATTGCACCCTGCGAGATACCTGTAAAACGGTTTAAAATACCTTCCAACAAAGTTCTTAATTGCCTGAAAGAGCCGGCAAGAAATGTAAGGTCACCAATAGTTATTTTTCCATTCACTGCTTTGTAAATGATATAGACATAGGCCAAGTAATAACCAAGTGAGCCCAACATTGAAAATACACTACCCCAAACAGAACG
>JANLVW010000098.1:0-3550 GCA_031364205.1 Ferruginibacter sp. | reverse complement strand
CACTAACAGGTTGTTCTCCTAATAAATTCATCCGCATCATCCGTTTAAACAAAGCTAAAGAACTGCTGAAGCAGGCTGCCAGCAGTATTGCTTCCATCGCATTAGATTGTGGCTACAATGACCCGGGCTATTTTGCCAGGGTATTTAAACAGGAGTATGGAGTAACTCCGCAGGACTGGCGCATTAATAATTAAACGGAATAGTTTAAATTAAAATTTCACCCAATCAAAGTTTTGAAAACAAAAAAGCCCTCCATAAAAAAAGAAGGGCTTTGCATTGGGTAATGTGTCGGGATGGCAAGATTCGAACTTGCGACCTCCTGGTCCCAAACCAGGCGCGATAACCGGGCTACGCTACATCCCGAACTTAAAAAGTTCTAACCGGTGTTTAATTTCTTTTAAAGATCAGCGGAGAGACAGGGATTCGAACCCTGGGTACAGTTTAACCCGTACGACGATTTAGCAAACCGTTCCTTTCGGCCTCTCAGGCATCTCTCCTTTTGCAAGGGTTGCGAAAATACAATTCTTCAAACAATTAATCAAAAGTATTGTGTTTTATTTTTTACTTTTTTTAGAAAATAAAGAAAGCCTTCTCAACGTCGACCTAAATTGTTTAAAACTAATTTTATGGATTAAGGGTTTTGTAATTTGGTGAACAATAACTATGTACTTATATTTGCAGTCCTTCTCAAAGGAGCATTTAACCATATTTAATCACAACCAAAAAATTTCTATTTTATGGCTGTCAAAATGAGATTACAAAGACATGGGTCAAAAAAAAGACCATTTTACTTCATCGTAATTGCGGATGGCCGCAGTCCACGAGATGGTAAG
Source organism: Ferruginibacter sp. (assembly GCA_031364205.1). GTDB lineage: Bacteria > Bacteroidota > Bacteroidia > Chitinophagales > Chitinophagaceae > Ferruginibacter. Next base: position 2,717 of record JANLVW010000098.1, on the reverse strand, counting down.
TTCATTCAAAAACTAGGTTCGTACAATCCTTTAACGGTTCCTGCCACAATACAGATTGACCGTCAAAAAGCATTGGATTGGTTACAGAAAGGTGCCCAACCTACCGATACTGTACGACGTATTCTTTCCTTTAAAGGTGTATTATTCCTTAAGCATTTGTTGCGTGGAGTGGGTTTAGGCCTATTTGATGAAGCAGCTGCAATGGAGAAATTTACACAGTGGAGCAGTGAGCATGATGCACACATTGCAAAACGCCAGGGTGTTGATAAAAAAGCCCGTACTGACAAACGTAATGTACCTGTAGTAAAGAAGGTAGAAGAAGTAACGGCACCGGTTGCAGCTGCTGTAGACGAAGAAGCTCCCGTAGCTGAAACTCCTGCGACTACTGAAGAAAAGTCAATTGCAGAATAATCTAAAATTGTTTATACATACTAACTTAGTCTCGCATTTTTGCGGGACTTTTTTATGTTTAGTTAAATTACTTTGCTATTTTTTTTGAAGCATGAGCAGTTGTTTTTTAATCAGCTTTTGTATCCGGCAATACATTACAACCTTTGCTGTGCTTCGGTTTACATTGCTATCCGCGCTAGGCTCGGGAATTGTTTTTCAATCAGCATTAATTATGCAACTTTTAAAAAAACTGACAGCAGAAATACTTGTTTTAATCAACGCTTAATAAAGATAATTTGTTGAAGGGCTGCGCTGCTAAGCCAAAACTCCTTTTGCCTGCCTTTGGGGCAAAAGAGTGGGAGGCGGACAGCGAACAAAAGCTGAAAATGGGTATAGAGATCAAAGCCCCAAATCTTTTCTAAAAGACTTTAAACACAAGAAAGAAAAAACTGACAGCAACATTAAATATCTTTACAGTCGCTAAATTTTAAGCAACTAAATAAACAGAATGGAATATTTTAAAATAGGAAAACTTGCTGCAAGCCACGGTTTATCAGGTGAGTTAATTTTGCAACACAGTCTTGGCAAAAAGACTGCTCTTAAAGGGCTCGAAGCAATTTTTATAGAGCAGACAAAAGATAATTTTATTCCCCATTTTATCGTATCGACCTCTATAAAAAATGACACAGATATTTATATAAATCTTGAAGGAATTGATAACAAAGAAATAGCCCGAAAACTTACTCCTAAAGATGTTTGGCTGCAGGAAGAAGATTTTAAAAAGTTTGTTGCAAAGGCATCGCCCATTGCATTGCTCGGATATGAAATGATTGATAGAGAAACAAGCAGAGGAAAAATAATTGAGGTGATTGAACAGCCCCACCAAATACTCTGTACTATTATGTACAATGACAAGGAAGCTTTGGTACCCATACATGAAGGCAATCTGATAAAGATGGATAATAAAAACAAAAAAGTTTTTATAGAAATACCAGATGGGCTGTTGGAAATATATGGTTAATAGTTAAAGGTTGCGAGTTACTAGTTATGGGTTTCGGAATTAGTATTTCCGAATTTGTAGCTTATATAATCAGGTAACAATGTTTCTAAATCATCGTTTTAAATTGAACAAACTCTTAACCTTAAACCTGTAACTCAACCCAATTTTTTTAATTTCAAATTCTAAAAATTGCCCCAACAACAAAGAATCATAGCGCATTTTGATCTGGATTCATTTTTTGTTTCTGTAGAAATATTAAATGACCCTTCTTTAAAAGGTAAACCCGTAATTGTTGGCGGCAAAGAAAAAGGCGTTGTGGCTGCCTGTAGTTATGAAGCTCGAAAATTTGGAATTCATTCGGCCATGCCCTCATCTAAAGCAAGGCAACTTTGTCCCCATGCTATTTTTGTGAAAGGAATCCATGGTGAATACAGCCGTTACTCCCGTTGGGTTACACAAATTATTGCAGCAAAAGCGCCGCTTTTTGAAAAAGCTTCCATCGATGAATTTTATATTGATTTAACCGGTATGGATAAATTTTTTGATCCGTTGCAATGGACAACAGATTTGAGAAACCAGGTAATGAAAGAAACTGGATTACCTATTTCATTCGGTTTATCATCAAGCAAAATGATGGCCAAAATTGCCACCAACCAGGCAAAACCAAATGGTTTTTTACAAATACCTTTTGGTAAAGAAAAAGAATTCCTAGCTCCTTTAAGCGTTGGCGAAATTCCAGGTGTTGGAGGTCATACTCAGGAAATACTGGAATATTTAGGTATACACAGCATTGCACAGCTAAGCGAAATTTCTATCGAAACGCTCAGCGAAAAACTTGGTAAGTGGGGGGCAGATCTTTCTTTAAAAAGCAAAGGAATACATTTAAGCGAAGTATCACCTTATCATGAAGCAAAATCAATTTCTACAGAAAATACTTTTGATGAACCACTTAATGATTTGCAAATTATAAACAGTGAACTTGTACGCTTTACCGAAAAAATTTGTTTTGAATTAAGAAAAGAAGAGAAGGTTGCCGGATGCGTTTCTGTAAAAATAAGATACCCGAATTTTGAAACAAACTCTAAACAAACAACAATAGATTATACGAGTGCCGATGATGATATAATACCCATCGTGAAAGAATTGTTTAAGAAGCTTCATAAAAAAGGCGAACCTGTTCGCTTATTGGGTGTGCGTTTAAGCGAACTTACAGGCAGTGCCATTCAAACAAGTTTATTTTCAAATACAGAAAAGAAAACAGATTTATATAAAAGTATTGATGATGTAAAAAATAGGTTTGGAAAAGATCTTTTAAAAAGAGCATCGT
>JANLVW010000078.1:0-1874 GCA_031364205.1 Ferruginibacter sp. | reverse complement strand
TTTTTTATACCCATTATCTTATTTCGCAATTCTTCATGCGGATTAAGCACCAGTAAATATTCATTCAATTTGTACCCCGGCATTGCTATTAAACTTTTCATAATAAAAAATGATAGAATTAAAAATTTTGTTACCAATTATTTTAGCATAAATTTACTAAATAATTTAGCTAATAAAAATATATTTTATGGAAGTGGAAAACTTTTTTGGCAGCAGCTATACAGGCACCAAACAATTTACGCAGCACAATGTACCCACTGCAAACGCAACGGGCTTTGGCGCAGCTGCAGATGATTATGCAGAGCGTGGCATTGATTTAAATGAACAACTCATTCGCAACAAGCCTGCAACTTTCTTTATGAAAATAAACAGTAACAGCATGATAAATGCAGGCATTTTTAAAGGAGATATTGCTATTGTTGATAAGAGCATACAACCCACAAACGGTAAAATTGTAATTGCCGTAGTAGATGGCGAAATGCTGATACGCCGTTATGAAAAATCTTTTAATAAATTATTGTTGGTTGCGGAAGCACCTAAAGTGTCCACTATTGAAGTAAACGAAATGAGCGATGCTAAAGTGTGGGGAGTTGTAATGTGGGTTATGAGAATGACGTGTTAAACATTTTAATAATAAATCAATTTGATGAAAGCAATTATAGATTGTAACAGTTTTTATTGTTCCTGCGAACGGCTTTTCAGACCAGAGCTTGATACAAAACCGGTTGTTGTATTAAGCAACAATGATGGTTGTATCATTTCAAGATCAGATGAGGCAAAGCAAATTGGAGTTGCAATGGCAGGTCCATATTTTCAGGCAAAACCGTTAATAGAAAAATACAATGTGGCAACCTTTTCATCAAACTATAATTTGTATGGAGATATGAGTAAGCGTGTAATGGATACGCTTAGAAAAATTTTGGGAGACCAGAATGTGGAAGTGTATTCTGTAGATGAGGCTTTTTTAGACCTGACTGAATTTAAAAATAAGGATTTATTTAAAGTTGGTTTGTACATTAGAGAAACTGTAGAACAATGGACAGGTATAAAAGTTTCTGTAGGCCTGGCACCAACCAAAGTATTGTGCAAAGTAGCCAATCACCTTGCAAAAAAATACAAAGAAAGAACCCAGTGTGTAGTAGTGTTGGATACAAAAGAAAAAATAGAAAAAGCCCTGCAAGCTACACCAGTCAATGAGGTATGGGGTATTGGCAGACAATATGCCGATAAACTAAAAGAGCTGAATGCAGTTTACACCGCATTAGATTTAAGTAAAAAATCTGCGGCTTGGGCATATAAAAACCTGGGAGGTGTTGTAGGCTCCAGAATGATAAAAGAATTAAATGCGGAGCCCGCTTTAGAAATAGCTAAGGAACAACTTACCGTAAAAAAAATGATTGCCTGTACTCGCATGTTTGGCCATACAGTAAGCAGTAAAAATGATATAAAAGAAGCTGTAGCAACTTACACAAGCAGAGCCGCCGAAAAACTACGCAGACAAAAAAGTGCAGCGACTGTTATAAGTGTATTTGTAGTTACAAAAGATCCTTCAAACGAAGGACGTTTTAGGCATGGAAATACAATTAGCCATTATTCCATTTTACCTGTTGCAACCTGTGCAACAAATGAACTTATAAATGTAGCTACAGGCATTGTTGACAAAATATTTTTAAAAGATAAACAATATAAAAAGGCCGGTGTTATGCTTAGCGGACTTGTACCAGATGAAACTATACAGGCAAATCTTTTTGTAGAAGAAAAAAACAATGGCAAACGTATGCTGATGGAAATGATTGATAATATTAATTTCTCTTTAAGGGACGATGTTATAAAATTTGCAGCAAGCGGTACAAAAAGAGATTGGAAAATGCGTG
>JANLVW010000067.1:0-4161 GCA_031364205.1 Ferruginibacter sp. | reverse complement strand
TCGTATTTTTCAAAATCTTTTGCTTCAAACTTTCGGGCAAGTTGGTTGCAGATATTTATGCCATTTTGTTTTGCAACCTTTTGGCTAAAATGGTGTGGTGCTTCACCCACATGTATGCCATTGGTACCCGCACTTTCAATGGTCCAATTTAAGCCTGCTTTATTTGCCTTGTGTTGCAATATTCCCTCAGCCAACGGGCTTCTGCAAATATTGCCAAGACAAACCATTAAAATCTTCATGCGCAAATATAATTATGATATATGAAGGGCATTGTATGTTTTTACAAACGGGAAAATAGAAATGTTGATGGTAATTTTTTTGGGGTGGTAAGCATTCGTTTTAATTCATCTTCGGTTCAGGCTTTGTACTGCAATCTTTTTCACCTGCGGATGAAAATGGATTTACGTTCCTATCCTGCTGCTTTTGAGTAGGATCTCTTTTTTTAGTTTTATCTACTTTGTTTATTATGGAATTTTATCGAATAAACATCTTATACTAAACGGCCGCTTTAAAATTATTTTTCATCAATTCCAAACCAATTTAAAATGAAAGCAGAAGCAATTTTAAAAGCCGACTTCCTAGATATTATATTCGATAACCGCAACAAAGCCTATGGGGCTTACTCCCTGCGAAAATTCTATAATAACAGACTGTATAAATCACTGGGACTAACTTTTGCATTAGCAGCCCTGTTTGTGATTTTTAGTTTTTTTAATAAGGGAAAAGCTTTGCCAATTTCAATTATTTCTGATCCTTTTGTTATAAGTCCACCACCTGTAAAAGCAGATCCTGACCCTGAAAAACCAAAAGAAAAAGTTTTTCCGCAGATAGCTACAAGTCCTCACATAAAACCTGCGACGCATATATTTGCAAACAAAATCCAAATTACAAAAATAGACAACACTTTAAAAATTGAAGACTTAAATGATAATGTTCAGATAGGTACTGAAAACATTGAAGTCAATCCCGGTGCAGTATTAGTTGTATCTACAAAAGTGCCTGATGTGTCTGGTAATGCTGATCCGGCTAAATCTGAAGTAGATAAAATTACACCCAACCATTTTGCTGACGTAATGCCCAATTACCCCGGTGGAATGGAAGCACTTAAAAAATTTCTGGAAAAAAATCTTAAAAATCCTCAGGATTTGGAAGAAGGAGAAAATGTAAAAGTAAAAATCAGATTTATTGTAGGTTACGATGGAAATCTAAAAGGACTTGAAACTGTACAGGATGGTGGCACAGCGTTTAACAATGAGGTTGTTAGAGTACTTAAAAAAATGCCGAAATGGATTCCTGGGAAAACACGTGGTGAAAATGTTTCAGTTTATTATACGATTCCTGTAAACTTTTTGTCAGCAGAATAAATGGTTACTCTTTTATCAGTAAATTGCTATTAAATAAAATTTAAAATGGCGCTCGAAGAATTTGACAGGGAAGAAATGAGTGAAAGGGATAAAGGACTCGTTCGCATGAAAAGTATTACTAATTATGTCATGGGTATTTTCCTTATTTGTGCGGGGCTGGTTTTTTTATTTCCCACAGCAAAAACGGCACCTTTTATTAATAAATATGATCCGGCAATGATAAATCTTTTTGCTATAATTTGTTTTATTTATGGCTTTTTTAGAATTTATCGTGGTTACAAAAAAAATTATTTCAGGGAGCGTTAAAATGAAAATAAAACAAATTTTTAATACAATATCTTATGTGTTTCTTACGCTTGTTTTTTTTACTGCATGCAAAAGAAAAACAACAGAATACGGCGCAACAGATACTCCTTTAAAAGGCAGCATCAATATCAGTGTAGATGAATCTTTTGAACCCGTAATGAAGGAACAGATTGCCATGTATGAAGCTTCTTTTCCCGGCACAAAAATTAATGCACAATACAAAACAGAGGCTGACTGTTTAAAAGATTTTTTTAATGATTCTTTAAACAGAATGATCATTATTACCCGGGGTCTTACTGCAATCGAAGAAAAATTCATGACAAGAAAACTTTCCTTTAATCCCGGCTGGAATGAACTCGCAACTGATGCTGTTGCCATTGTTGTAAATAAAAAAAGCAAGGATACATTGTTCACGCTAAATCGTTTGCAGGAGCAACTTACAGGTAAAATAAGCAGATCCCAAACAATGGTTTTTGATGGGCTGAATAAAACAAGTATTGTAAGGTTTATTGAAGATTCAGTTTTAAAAGGTAAAACTTTTGATACTTCTGTTGTAAGAGCAGTAAAAAATAGTGATGAAGTATTGAACTACGTTGCAACTCATGAAAACGCCATTGGATTTTTGGGTATTAACCGTATTGGAAATCCTGAAGATACAGCACAGGTTTCTATGTTAAAAAATGTAAAAATTGCTTATGTAAAATGTGATGTTTGTGTTAATACACCTTATGTTTTACCATCGCAGGAAAGTATACTAAACAGACGTTACCCTTTGGTACGTGGTTTGTATTATGCGGTCAAAGAAAATTACACAGGTTTAGGTTCAGGTTTTGTTTCATTTTTAAAATATGAAAGAGGACAGTTGATTTTTAGAAGAGCTTATTTGGGTCCATCAATGCCGTTTGTTATAAGATCAGTTAATCTTTCAGATAAACTTCCAGAAAATTAAATTCTAACATTTATTAATGAAACAATTAATTTAAAATTGTAATTCTAAAATTAAAAAGAGAAAATGAGAAACATGAAAACACTTTTATTGGTATTTGTAACGATACTTTTTGCAGGTTCTGTTTTTGCACAAAGTATTGAGGAGGGTAAGAAATTTTTATATTATGAAAGATATAAAAGTGCTAAAGATATTTTTCAAAAATTATCAAATGCAAATCCTGCAGATGAAACTGCCGCATATTATTTAGGACAATCAATGATTGGTCTTGAAGATATTGCAGGAGCAAAAGCATTGTACCTGCAGAAACTATCTGCAACACCAAATAGCCCGTTAATATTGGCCGGCATTGGACATGTGGAATTATTGGAAGGTAAAACTGCTGAAGCTAGAAGTAAGTTTGAAACTGCTATTTCTCTTAGTGGTGGAAAGCGGATTGATGTTTTAAATGCAGTAGGTGCACCGAATAGTGATCCGGAAATTAAAAATGGAGATGCAGCTTATGCTATTGATAAATTAAAATTAGCTACCACTATAAAAGGTTTTAAAGATCCTGAAGTATGGGCAAACCTTGGTGATGCATACAGAAAAAACAGTGATGGTGGTGGAGCTATTCAATCATACGACGCAGCTTTACGCTTAAATCCTAATTACGCAAGAGCAATCTACCGTAAAGGTCGATTATACCAGTCTCAAGGCACAATGCAGGAAAATTTATATATGGGGTTTTACAACGATGCCATCGCAAAAGACGTAAATTATGCACCGGTGTACAATACTTTGTTTAATTACTATTACGCAACCGATGTTCCAAGAAGTGCTCAATATTTTGAAAAATTATCAGCTAATTCAGATGATGATCCAAAAGCTTGTTATTACAGAGCAAGTTTGCAATATGCACAGGGTTTATTTGCACAGGCTATAACAAAAGCTACAGATTGTATCAACGCAGGTGGAAATAATGTTTATCCAAATCTTTATGGAGTTAAAGCTTTAGCCTATAATAGAATAGGTGATTCACTCAATGCAAAAGCCAGTTACGAGGAATATTTTAAAAAACAAATTATAAGCAAAGTAGGTGCCGGTGATTATTCATCTTATGCAATGATATTACTTAAGTTTCCGGGTAACGAAGCACAGGCTGCATCTTATGTAGAAAAAGCAGTTGCTCTTGATAGTATAGAAGCTAACAGAGTTATTTATTTGAAAACGCTAGCTAACGCCTACAGAACTCAAAAAAACTTTGGCGAATCTGCTAAGTGGTTTAATCAGGTGCTTTCTGTAAAAAAGAATTACAGTAATGTAGACCTATACAATGCCGGTTATGATTATTTCCGTGCAGGTAAATTTGATTCTTCTGTTGCAGTTTTTACAAAATATACTGCTAAATATCCCGATGATATTTTCGGATATTACATGATTGCCAAAGCAAATGGTGGAATAGATACAACTCTTGCAACAGGTTTGGCTTTAAGTTCTTATTTGAAAGCTATTGAAGTTGGTGAGAGAGCAACTGATAAAACTAAAATTAAAGACCAGTTAGTT
>JANLVW010000057.1:0-1468 GCA_031364205.1 Ferruginibacter sp. | reverse complement strand
TAATATTTTTAAATAGAAAAACTATCCCTTTTTATTACTTTTTAAAAATGTAATCAGTCCTTTAAAATAATTGGGTTGGTCATCCCACATACTGCAATGGCTTCCATTAGGGCATGTTGCCAATTGTCCGTTACCAAGTTTTTCACTCATCATTTTCATAAAATCAGGGTCCATGGTATCATGCATTCCTCTAATAACAAGCGTTGGTACTTTAATTTTATAAAGATCCGCAGTACGGTCCCATGTAGTAAGGCGACCGCTAATACCAAATTCTGATGGGCCCTGCATTATTGTGTAGACTTGATTATTTATGTGCCCAAACATTCTGTTAAGTGGCTCTGGAAAAGGGTAAATTCTGCATATATGTTTATTGTAATAATTATTCATCAACAAATTCATATAAAGTGGATCTGCAATTTTATTTTCTTTTTCAAAATTTAATATGCTGTCTACAATTTTGGGATCCATTTGTTTTTGCAGTACATTTTTATTGTAATCTGCATACGCAGGGCAACTGCTCATCATGTTACTTATAATTAATCCCTTTAGGTTTTGCTGATATTTTAATGCATATTCCATAGCAAGAATTCCGCCCCAGCTGTGACCTAATAAATAAAAATTAGTACTGTCTAAATGAAGCGCCTGCCTTACCTGTTCTACTTCTTCAACGAAACGATCTGTTACCCAAAGACTCGTATCTGTTGGTTTATCGCTTAAATAGCTTCCTAGTTGATCGTAATAAATAAACTCAATTCCTTCTTTAGGTAAAAAGCTTTCGAAACTTTCAAAATATTCATGGCTACTGCCCGGGCCACCGTGCAATAACAAGACTTTTATTTTGGGGTTATTACCAAATTTTTTGGTCCATACATTAAATTTCCCTTTAGGTGTATTTATAGAAACCATTTGAATGCCGCCTGTCATTACAGCAGCTGTATCAGTATCTAAAAAATAATTATTATCTGCAATACCTGAAGATTTATTGTTGCAGGATGTGAAAAATGCAACAGTTGCAATGCATAAAATGCTGAAAAATTTCATAGCTAGTTTTTTTGGTAACGTTAATATACGTTTTAAACTATTTATATTTTCCAAACTATAAAAATTAATTTGCCACAAGCTTAAAAAATCATTTTGATGTTGAAACCTCTTTGTTGTTTTTAGGATACATTCGTATTTTAATAAAAGTAAGGTTTATTAAACTGTTTTTACAAAAGTTGAGGCTGATTTAGATTTGCAAAACAAAAGAAAGATGATTTTAAAAATACTAACGGTAGCGGGTTTAGCCACTTTCGAAATTTATGTTGCAATACCTACGGGTTTTGCTATGGGTTTATCTCCATGGATTATATTTTTTTCAAGTGTAATTGGTGGGCTCACAGGCGTTTTCGTCGCCGCTTTTTTATGCGATAAAATAATGTAAATTTTTGCCAGGTATAAAAAACCAAAAGTAAAAGAAGTAAAAACA
>JANLVW010000834.1:0-1551 GCA_031364205.1 Ferruginibacter sp. | reverse complement strand
CAACTTTTTTGCATCCAGCGTTGACCTTCCAGCTTCTTTAAATCGTATTGTTTTGATTGGATATTTTGATACAGTATTTCCCATGGAGCTTCTTCCTTTTATTTCGAGTTCTTCAAAGTAAAAATTTAATTCTTTTTTCTTGGCAGAACAGTTGGGGCTTAAAATAATTTTTACTACTTCTGCTTCGCCATTTGCATTTGTACTAAAATATTGAACTCTGCTTTTTTCTGAACCCTTTGTAAGGTCATATTCTTTTTCACGGGTAATACCGGTAACATTAAATCTTTTGGCAAAACTGGTTCCTGTCTTTCCATCAACATAAATTATATTATAGGTTGTTCTTTCATCTGCTTTTTGAAACACTGCGGCATGAATTATATCTTTTCCAATAAAAGTTTTTTCAGAAACCCTTACCACTTTCATTACTCCAGATTTGGTAAATGCAATAATATCATCCAGATCTGAAACCTCACCGATATACTCATCCTTTTTAAGCGAAATACCAATAAAACCATCGGCAAAATTTGCATACAATTTAATGTTGGCAATGGCTACAGACTTCGCCTGTATGGTGTCAAATGGCTTAATTTCTGTTTTTCTTTCTCTGCCTTTTCCGAATTTCTTTAACAAATTTTCATAATAAGCAACGGTATAATCTGTAAGATTGTCAATAGCTTCCAATACCTTTTTTATTTCTACTTCAATATTATTTATCTGTTCATTCAGTTCATCAATATCGAGTTTGTAAATTCTTCTTACCGGCTTTTCTGTAAGTTTTACAATGTCTTCTTTTGTAATTTCCCTTCTGAGTATTTTTTTAAACGGCGTGAAAGCTTTGTCTATTGCCTCTAAAACTTTATCCCATGTTTCATGTTTCTTTTCTAACTCTTTGTAAATTTTTTCTTCAAAAAATATTTTTTCCAGGGAAGTATAATGCCATTTATCCTGCAATTCAGCAAACTTTATTTCAAGTTCTTTCAACAACAGCGCTCTTGTATTATCAACTGAAGATTTCAGCAATTCTGTAACTGTTAAAAAAACCGGCTTATTGTTATCAATAACACAGGCGTTTGGCGAAATGCTTACTTCACAATCCGTAAAAGCATACAGCGCATCTATGGTAATATCCGAAGATATACCTGCGGCAAGTTCAATAACAATTTCTATATCCGCGGCGGTGAGATCTGTTACCTTTTTTATTTTTATTTTACCTTGGTCATTGGCTTTTACAATGCTCTCCATTAAACTTGTTGTGGTAACAGCAAATGGAACATTTTTAATGATAAGTGTTTTTTTATCCTGCTCTTCGATTAATGCACGGACCCTTATTTTACCACCACGTTTTCCTTCATTATAATTGGTGGCATCCATTATACCACCGGTTAAAAAATCGGGTAAAAGTTCAAATTTTTTGCCCCTTAAATATTTTATTGAAGCATCAATTAATTCACAAAAATTATGAGGTAAAATTTTAGTAGCAAGTCCTACTGCAATACCTTCTGCACCCTGTGCGAGCAATAAAGGGAATTTCATTGGCAGCGTTACCGGCTC
>JANLVW010000789.1:0-1058 GCA_031364205.1 Ferruginibacter sp. | reverse complement strand
AGCATCCGCTTTTTAATGTTATTTAAAAATCAAATACGTAACCCAGCTTAACAAATATGCCAGGCCAGTCATGTAAATAAACTGTATTACCGGCCATTTCCAGGTTTTGGTTTCCCGCTTCACAATAACCAATGTACTCATACATTGCATGGCAATTACATAAAACACAAGGAGCGACAACCCTGTTGCTAGATCATAAACTTTTGTACCATCTGCACGTTTTGCGGCAGCCATTTTCTGGCGAAGCGTACTGCTGTTTGCATCTGCATCATCTCCTACAGAATAAAGTGTGGCCATGGTTCCGACAAATACTTCTCTGGCGGCAAAAGAAGTGATAAGTGCTATTCCAATTTTCCAATCATATCCCAAGGGACGAATGGCAGGCTCAATAAAACTTCCTAACGAACCTGCATAAGATGACTGTAACAATACCGTTTTTCTTTCTTTATCTAAAACCTCTTTTTGCTGCGGACTTGCCTGCACAAGCGCATCGTATTTTGCAGTAACAGCCGCCATTTTTTTTGATGGTCCGTAACTACTTAACACCCATAAAAGCAAACTGATGATCATGATGATTTTTCCTGCATCAAACACAAATATTTTTGCCTTTTCAATCATCGTTATTACGATATTTTTCCATCGGGGATTTCTGTAAACTGGTAATTCTAAAATGAAAAAACTCCGTTCTGCACTTTTAATAAACCATTTCATAACCCATGCAACAATAAGCGCAAGTACAGTTCCCAATAAATAAAGCATCATCATTACTAGACCTTGTAAACTTAAAAAACCAAAATATAATTTGGAAGGAATAACAAGTGATATCAAAATTGTATAAACCGGTAATCGTGCACTGCAACTCATTAACGGTGTTATCATTATTGTAAGTAATCTTTCTTTTTTATTTTCAATATTCCTTGCACTCATTATGGCAGGCACAGCACATGCATAACCACTAATCATGGGCATTACACTCTTTCCGTTCAGTCCAACCTTGCGCATTAATTTATTGTAAGAAAACTTATTCTTGCCATGTAACCTGTATCTTCCAACAAGGT
>JANLVW010000776.1:0-2179 GCA_031364205.1 Ferruginibacter sp. | reverse complement strand
GCTTCGACAACGGAGGCCTCATCAGTAAATTTATCTTTATAATCTATTCCGAAAAAAGAAGGTAGCAATATTTTACTATGAAAAGCTTGGGGAGTTTGCACCAGTTTTATTGTACTTCTATCTACAGCTTCATTACCGTTTTCATTAGTAATTCTAACACTGTCTTTACAATCCACAACAGGAATTGCCGTACCAAATTCTAAAACTGAATTATAACATCTGTTTATCAAATTACTGCTGAGCAAAGGACGCACAGCATCATGTACAAAAATGACACTGTCTTCTACATTAACAATTTTAAGAGCATTTTGTACAGAATGAAATCTTGTCCACCCTCCAATTACAATTTGGATTTTTTTATAATCAAAAAAAGCATCTATTAATTCCTGCCCTACCCCTACATGCTCTTCAGGCAAAACCAATATAATTTTACAGTCATCATAGGTTTCTAAAAAAGTATTTATTGCATAGAAAAGTACAGGTTTCCCTTTTAATAACAGAAACTGTTTGGGTGTAATGTTGTTCATTCTTGTTCCGGCTCCTCCGGCAACAATTATTGCGAATTTTTTCATCCGTTGTATCTAATACTTTTATTGCTTAAAAAATTAATCTTTGTAAATCGAAATAACTTTTTGTCCATTGCTATGCTGCATGGCTCTGTACATTCCGGCACTGTTAAACATCATACATATGTTTGCTTTCGCATCTACACCAATCATTCCGCCTTCACCATCAAGGGCTATTAATTTTTTATTTACTACCTCACTCATAGCATCGTGCAGACTTAACCCTTTATATTCCATATGTGCGGCTACATCGTAGGCTGCCACAGCTTTAATAAATGGTTCACCATGTCCCGTGCAACTAATGGCGCATGTTGTGTTGTTTGCATAAGTACCTGCACCAATAATGGGGCTGTCACCAATTCTACCGTACTTTTTATTTGTCATTCCACCTGTGCTTGTGCCTGCAGCAATGTTACCTACCTTGTCACAAGCAGCAGCACCCACAGTTCCAAATTTTTTATCTTTCATTAATTCTTCGAGTCCCTGGTGAGTATGATCTAAAGAATAATTATCACTGTCCCGCATAGCCTTCCATTGGTCGTATCTAAATTGCGAAAAGAAAAATTCATCAGGCTCTAATTTTATGCCCTGCTTTATGGCAAAATCATTGGCGCCTTTGCCACTTAAAAAAACATGGTTACTGTTGTGCATTACTTCTGCTGCAAGTTCGATTGGATTTCTTACATTTCTTACTCCCGCCACTGCACCGGCTTCACGATTTTTGCCATCCATAATTGCAGCATCCATTTCCTGCACGCCTTTTTTTGTAAATACAGAACCTCTTCCTGCATTAAAAAGTAAATTATCTTCTAATACAACAATAGCTGCTTTCACTGCATTTGACGCGGCACCTCCCTGTTCTAAAACTGCATAACCCGCAGACAAAGCTTCATCTAAACCCTGGCTATATGCTTTTTCAAGCTCGGGTGTCATATCTTCTTTTAAAATTGTTCCGGCTCCGCCGTGAATTACTATTGAGAATTGTTGCATATATATTTTTTTTAATCCTATCAGATTTATTTTAAATTTTTAGGGTATAAATACTATAGTTTTATCTACTGAGATTCTACAGCAAGTAAATGTTTACATTCTGTCAATAATTTATTTTTATCGATTGCAACTGTACCAACTTCCTCACAAACAAGCCCGCCTGCAATATTTGCTATTTCTGCCATAAGCCGAATATTTTTACTTGCAGCAAATACTACAGATGCAACTGCTATAACCGTATCACCAGCACCACTTACATCGGCAATGCTTCGTATATGCGTTGGGATGATTGCTTTTTCATTCTCACTTTCGTAATAAACACCCTTTTCTGAAAGGGTAATAAATGAAATTGCATGATCTAATTTTCCTTTTAAATGTTTGTGCATATCCTGCAATATTTCCTCAGAAATTCGATTGCCTAAAATATTTAAACTCTCTTTTACTTCGTGCAGATTAGGCTTAAAAATATCCACTCCTTGGTAAGCGAAAAAGTTTTTACGCTTTGGATCTACGGCTGTTAAAATATTATGCTGCTTGCAAATAGAAATAATTTCCCTGATTCCTTTTTCTGTTAATACACCTTTGTTGTAATCTTCAAAAATAACCAGTTGCGGTTTTTCTTC
>JANLVW010000746.1:0-1513 GCA_031364205.1 Ferruginibacter sp. | reverse complement strand
TTCACAGCCTTCTCCAATTTGCGTTTTACGCAGCGAATCACTGTTTATGGTTACGTTTTTTATTTTATTGGCACCTTTTAAATAAGCATCGGCTCCTATCCAAACGTCTTTTAAAATGCCACAGTTTTTAATGACCGTTCGTACTCCAATTTTACCATAATACCCTCTTTTATTATCGAGTTCTTTTTGAGTAAACTTTTTAAACTGGTCCATTAATTTATCTTCACTTCTATATTTACTCCACATATATGCATCCCCGGGTAACATTCCATTAAACGGTAAAATACTTCTTCCACCATTTTCATTACAAACTTCTACCCATGTTCTTATGCTTTCATCTTCTCCTTCTTTAAGAATACCATTACCAAATTTTGAATAATCAGTTGTGGCAAGTTCATGCACGTTGGCTATCATTACATTCTCTGAAATAATAAAATGGCTTAGATAATCTACATTATCTATACATACATTGTCTCCCAGATCGCAACTTATAATTGTACTGTTATATAAACCAACAGGCATGCGAAAATTGTGAAACTCTTTGTAAAGCGGTTCAAGAATACCTATTCTAACAAGACCATAAAACTTACAGTTCTTTATGAGTGAAGCTTTAAAATCTTCTGCAACCAAAACATTATTCCAGTTATCAGAGGTATTTCTGTTGAGTATTAAAGTGTCTAATTCAGGCGTTGTAAGTGGTCTGTATTGTCTTCCTTCGTTCTGTATATTTCTTATGTAATATTCATCTTCACCATCAGGAATATACTGAGCAGCTATAAAGTTATAACCCAGTTCCTTTACGGCATGTGTTTGAATAATATTCATTTGTCGTCTTGTAAACTCTTTTTAAAGAGGATGAAATTTTTTTCTAAAATCAGGTTTGTTATTTATAATTTTCATTTATTGTATTTTCCATTCCGGTATTCTTCCCGGTGTGTAAGGCGCACCTTTTTGTTCGAGCATAATTTCAATTTTTTTAATTTCTTCACCAATAGTTTTTACTTCTGTAAGCACCGGAGAAAATTGTTGGCCTGCAATTGTGTAAGAACTCATATACGCATTTGTTGGCGCAGATGTGGTAGCCATTAAATTTTGCATAATATCATTTATTCTGCCTGCAATAGAAGTAGATGCCTCAAATTCTCTTTTTGTTAAGGATTCATCTCCGTTTAAAATAATATCAGCAGTAGCCAGTCTCTTTTCTATATTAAAAATATTTTTTATTGTAGATGCATCTGCAGAAGCTGTTTGCAAAGTTGCTTCTTTCAAAAATTTTAATTTACTAAGCAGTTCGTTACGGTAACCATTTGTAGCATCAAATGCACGTTTAAGTTCTGATACTTTTTTGCCAAATTCAGACATGGATTTTCTGTCTGTAACAGTTAATGCTGCTGTGTTTAAAGACTCAATTAAAAATTGTTGCGGGGCAACAAGTTCTGTAAAGTTTCCATCTTCAAATTTGCTTAAAGAAACTTTGTAAACGCCTGGCATAACAAATATTCCGCGGGTTCTG
>JANLVW010000506.1:0-4254 GCA_031364205.1 Ferruginibacter sp. | reverse complement strand
GAAGAAGGCGATCAGGTTAGAAGCGGTCAGGTTTTGGTAAAAATTCCTCGTGTGTTAAGCAAGTTGAAAGATATTACCGGTGGTTTACCTCGTGTAACTGAATTGTTTGAGGCACGTAATCCAAGTAACCCCGCCGTAGTTTGTGAAATTGATGGTGTAGTTGCATTCGGAGCTATTAAGCGTGGTAACAGAGAGATAATTGTTGAAGCAAAAGATGGTGTTGTACGTAAATATTTAGTGCCATTGAGTCGCCAGATTTTGGTACAAGATGGTGACTTTGTAAAAGCAGGTTCGCAGCTTTCTGATGGGCAAACAGCTCCGGCAGATATACTTGCCATTAGAGGTCCGTTTGCAGTACAGGAATATGTGGTAAATGAAATACAGGAAGTTTACAGATTACAGGGTGTGCGCATAAACGACAAACACGTTGAAGTAATTGTTCGCCAGATGATGAGAAAAGTAACCATTGAAGATGCGGGTGATACAATATTCTTAGAAGGAGATACAGAAGATAAACAAGAGTTTAATACAGAGAACGATAACATCTTTGATAAAAAAGTTGTTATTGAACATGGTGATAGCGTTAAGTTTAAAACAGGTCAGATTGTTACCCTTCGTGATGTAAGAGAAGAGAATTCTATTTTAAGAAGAGCAGATAAAAAACTGATTGAATTCCGTGATGCAAAACCGGCGACATCTTCACCGTTGTTACTAGGTATTACAAAAGCATCGTTAGGTACACAAAGTTGGATATCAGCAGCATCATTCCAGGAGACTACAAAAGTACTTTCATCTGCAGCTATACAGGGTAAAACAGATCCTATGCTTGGATTAAAAGAAAATGTAATCACCGGTCATCACATACCTGCAGGTACAGGTTTGCGAGAGTTTGAAAATATGATAGTAGGAAGCAAAGAAGAATACGAAACTTTAATGACTACAAAAGAAGCGATGACATTTGATGAAGATGAGTAAGACAATTTGCAAATATGAACATTTGCAAATAAAAAAATAAATTAAAAGGAGTAAGATGAAAATCTTGCTCCTTTTTTTATTATAACATAACCATCGGAAATCTATTTTTAAAATTAAGTCACCTCACAAACATCTTTAAATGAACACAGTATGGTAATAACTTTCCCATGTTGTTAGAATTATTGCCCTTTAAAATAAATATTTGTAGTAATTCTCATCAATAAAAATCTTAGGTTTAAATTTTTATGGCATTATTAATGAATTAAATATCTTGGTTTTTCATAGGATATTGGACTAAATCGGGACTTAATTTTTGTTAAGTCCCCTTTTATTTTACCCAAAACCAAATTAACTTGTTTATGTATAATTATAAACTGAGGTTAAAAACTCCCAAAATTCAAATCAATTATTTAAGGAATACAGCGTTTATGTTAACTTACAATTTCTAAAAATTATTGTACTGATGAGACCATTTTTTATTGCAGTTAATTCCTTATTAATTATTGCGGTTATTTTCTTATATGTAAAAGTTTACAAGAAAAATACCGATAAAAAAATTGAATCTCTAAGTAATGTTATTAACAATAATGTTAGTAATCAAAAAGGTGCAACAATTGCTTTTGTTGAGCTCGATTCACTAAACGAAAAAATTGGTTTTATCAAAGACCGCAGAAAAGAACTAGAGATTGAACAAAAGGGTATTGAGACTGATTGGCAAAATGGTTACAGAGGATTAGAAAATCGAAAAAATGTTTTTTTAAAAAGGGGGAATTCAATTACTCAACAGGAAGCAGAAAAGTTTCAGGGCGAATTATTACAGCAACAGCAGCAGGTTGATGAAAAAAAACGAAATCTTACTCAAAAACTTAGTGAAAAAAGTTATAAGTTTATGGACGACATACAAAAAAAGTTAAAAGATTTTTTGAATGAGTACAATAAAACAAAAAATTATCAGTACATACTTACCACAGGTACAGGTTTAGATTATATGCTTTATAAAGATTCTTCATTTAATATTACGAAGGACGTAATTAAAGGAATGAATGAATTAATGATTACTAAAAAGTAATTTTTAAAGTGTAGACTTTTTATTGAATCCAAGTTTTTCAGTTTCAATTTTGCAATTCTCTATAGTATTATTTACAACCCTTTAATTATATTGTCATTCTAAATTAACTACATGGCTGAAAGTATACAAGAGTTTAAACCTTCATTGGGATTATTAGATGCAACGATGATTGTAGCAGGCTCTATGATCGGCTCTGGAATTTTTATTGTAAGCGCAGATATAACAAGAAATGTTGGCAGCGCCGGGTGGCTCATAGCCGTATGGCTTATTACGGGTTTTATGACGTTAACTGCTGCAATAAGTTACGGAGAATTAAGTGCTATGTTTCCTAAAGCCGGTGGTCAATATGTTTATTTAAAAGAAGCATATAATCCCCTTGCAGGGTTTTTATATGGCTGGAGCTTTTTTGCAGTCATACAAACTGCAACTATTGCTGCGGTAGGTGTGGCGTTTTCAAAATTTGCAGGATATTTTATACCCGCCTTGGAACTTAATGACAACAACGTATTGTTTCAATTTTTTGGGCTTAAAATTTATACTGCACAAATGGTTTCTATTTTATTAATAGTATTCTTAACATGGATAAATACAGGCGGAATAAAAAGTGGTAAAATAATACAAACTGTATTCACTGTTGTAAAATTATTATCTCTTTTTGGGTTAATATTTTTTGGGTTTTTGCTTGCAGCTAAAACTGAAATATGGAATGCCAACTGGCAAGATGCATGGGGAATGAAAACCAGAAATGCTGACGGAAGTATTTTAGGTGGAGTTGCAGGAAGTGCAGTATTGGGGGCTATAGCAGCATCTATGGTGGGTTCTATTTTTAGCAGTGATGCTTGGAACAACGTGACCTTCATAGCCGGTGAAGTACGTAATCCTAAGAGAAATATTGGACTTAGTTTATTTTTTGGAACTCTAATAGTAACTTTAATTTATGTAGCAGCAAACCTTATGTACATAAGTGTACTGCCTTTAGCTGATATCGCATCAGCACCACAGGATAGAGTTGCAGTAAGTGCAAGTAAAGCTATTTTTGGAAATATAGGTACTTATGTAATTGCTATCATGATTATGATATCAACTTTTGGTTGTAACAACGGGCTGATACTTGCAGGTGCTAGAGTTTATTATACAATGGCAAAAGACGGATTATTTTTTAAAAAAACAGGTATACTTAATAAAAATAATGTTCCCGAATTTGCACTTTGGATACAATGCATTGTCGCATCTATACTTTGTTTAAGCGGTAGATATGGCGATCTGTTAGATATGATTTCTTTTGTGGTAGTATTATTTTATGCACTTACCATTGCAGGGATTTTTATTTTAAGAAAAAAGATGCCCAACGTTGAAAGACCTTATAAAGCTTTTGGTTATCCGGTGTTACCTGCTATTTATATAATTATGGCACTAGCTTTTTGTGCGCTGCTTATTTTTTATAAACCAACTTATGCAGGTTGGGGCCTTGCGATAGTTCTTGCTGGTATTCCCATTTATTACATAGCCGTTGCTAACAATAAAAATTTGGACAAATAATGAATGTTGATGAATTTGATAAACTGTTTGAATCGTTTTCTTCTTTAAAAATTGGGGTTGTTGGGGATATAATGCTTGATACCTATTGGTGGGGTAAAGTGGACAGAATATCTCCTGAGGCGCCTGTGCCTGTGGTAGCAGTGAGGAATAAAGAACAACGTATTGGTGGAGCTGGAAACGTTGCCATAAATGTTGCAGCGCTCGGAGTATCTGTGAGTATTATTAGTGTTACAGGGAATGATGATGAAGGCAGACAACTACTTTCTTTACTAAAACAAAATAATATCAGTACTGAATATATTTATAAAAGTGATGTCCGAATTACTACCAATAAAATTAGAATAATAAGCCGAAACCAGCATATGATGCGGCTTGATGCTGAGGTTACCACTTCGCTCAACTCATTTGAAGAAGAAAAACTCATTACTGCCTTTACAAACTATGCAACGGAAGAAAAACCACAGCTGATAATCTTAGAAGACTATAATAAAGGCGTTTTGACTGAAAAATGTATCAATGAAATTATCAGTATTTGTAAGAATAAAAATATTTTAACTGCAGTAGATCCTAAACGTAAAAACTTTTTTGCATATAAGGGTGTAGATATCTTTAAACCTAATTTGCATGAAGTAAAAGAAAGTTTAAATATTTTAGGTAATAGAATTTCTGAG
>JANLVW010000731.1:0-3887 GCA_031364205.1 Ferruginibacter sp. | reverse complement strand
ATTAATAAATTTTCTTTGGCTTCAATTTTCGATCTTTTTTTTGCAGAATACTTATCAAGCATAATAAAAAGCCCTACAAGTACAATTATACCTACCAGTCCAAGACTCCAATGAATACTTGGGTCGAGTTTATTCATATCTACTTTTTGATTATTCAATCGCATTACAAAAATACTGGTGAGCACAATGCCGTTATTTATAAAATGAGCCACAATATTTACCCAAATATTTTTGGTTTGGTAGTACATTAGTCCCAATACAAACCCCAACAGCATTCTGCTCAAAAATAAATAGATGGACATGTGAATTAAACTGAAAATAAAAGATGTTACAAGTATGGCCAATAAAGGATTTCGCCACCATTTGGTAAATAAATTTTGTACAGCACCTCTAAAAAAAACTTCTTCAAACATAGCAGGAAAAAATGCCATAATAAACAACCCAATAATATAGTCCTGCCAGTTGGTAATATTACTTAAAGCTGCCGCCTGTTTGTTATACAAAATTTCCATACCGCTGGCCATTTTGTCTATTTGTGGAAAATGTGCAACCACTGCTTTTGTTAAATCTGCCAATGGCGATGCAGCAAATGCGGCAGTAAAAATTAACATAAAACCAAGCAGTAATTGAAAGCCATTTATATATTTATTAAACCCCAGCCAAAACATATTTTTGCCATTGCTTACTATTGACCATAAAACAGCCGGTATAAATAAGAGTGCTAATGTTCCCAAAACCTGTATTACTCTTACGATTGCCACATTTTCTGGTGCAAGCATGGCTTTCATAACTGCGTCTGTATCTGATATGACTTTTCCCGCAGGTATAATTTGCATAGTTAATAAAAACTGTACAGCACCTGCAAGTATAAACCCCAGTCCTAAAAATGCAAACATAAACCCCAGTTGAGCCCATCCACCAAAACCTTTAACGCTTTTGTATTCCATCCCTTAAAATCTTTTAATGTAAATTTGCCCGCAATATACAAATAAAGCTATGCCTACTATTGGTTCTATACAATTGCCCGAATTTCCTTTACTGTTGGCTCCTATGGAAGATGTGAGCGACCCGCCATTTCGTGCTGTTTGTAAAGACAACGGCGCAGACCTTATGTACAGCGAATTCATCAGCAGCGAAGGGCTGATAAGAGATGCGATGAAAAGTATGAAGAAGTTGGATTTTTCGGAAGAAGAACGCCCATTCGGTATTCAAATATTTGGGGGCGATGAAGATGCTATGGAAATGAGTGCAAGAATTTGCGATGCAGTAAATCCTGATTTGGTTGATATTAATTTTGGCTGCCCGGTAAAAAAGGTGGTAAACAAAGGTGCAGGTGCCGGCGTTTTAAAAGACATTGATTTGATGGTTCGCCTAACAAAATCTGTAATAAACGGTACACGATTACCTGTAACCGTAAAAACCAGATTGGGGTGGGATGATAATACAAGAAATATTGAAGAAGTGGCCGAGCGCATGCAGGATATTGGTGTGCAGGCAATAGCAATCCATGGTCGCACACGCTGCCAGTTGTATAAGGGCGAGGCCGATTGGAGCCTCATTGCTAAAGTAAAAAATAATCCACGTATACATATTCCTGTTTTTGGAAACGGCGATATCGATTCACCACAAAAAGCAAAATTGTATAAAGAAAGATATGGCGTAGATGGTATTATGATTGGTCGTGCAGCCATTGGTTATCCATGGATTTTTAGAGAAATAAAACACTATTTAAATACGGGCGAAATTTTACCATCACCAACTTTGGATGAAAGAATTGCGGTTTGCAAAAAGCACCTTGATCGTTCCATAGAATGGAAAGGACAAATTGTAGGCATCAATGAAATGCGCCGCCATTATACAAATTATTTAAAAGGCTTACCCAATATAAAAGAGTTTCGCATGAAGCTTGTAACCCTTACTGAGCCTGCAGATATCTGTGAGGTGCTTGATGAAGTAAGTGAACATTATAAAGACCATAGTTTTGTGCGCACGCCCATTGAGCTCATTAATTACCATGAAAGATGTCCGGTGTAGTTAGATATTAGACATGAGATAAAAGACAAAAGATAAAACGCATAAGAATTTTAGTAGGTTCGTCATAAAACATAATTCAGCTTTTGTTCGGGCTTTTCGTTACTATCTTTTTATTCGCTGAAGCGATATAAAAAGGATATCCACTGCAATCCCGCCGCTTTTCAACAATGAATCTCTTTTCAGCTTTTATTGTGGAACGGATATTACAAGAGTCTAAATTAAAATGTAAATATGGATATGGGAAAGAGTATTTACAAAATATACAAATCAACACTAGAGCTAGAGACTGCAAGATTAAAATAAGCAGCAAGTACAACCTACACAGAAAGATTTTATGCGCTTACCAAATTGATAAGAATCTCTAAAATGATTAATGGTGCCAAAATTATTTCTTTAACTATTTTGGAAGAAAAGTAGAGATCCCAACATAAAAAATCCTAAACTTATTTAACAATAATGTTTTTTGTATACATAATTATTCCATTCTCATATTCTTTAGTATTACTTTTTATTACGGAATATAATGCTACACTTAATACTGCTACCAAAAACAAGGAGGCGGCTACACCCACGTAATATTCATTGCCTTCTTTCTTCTTAAAATAAAAAAATATAAAGGCGGCTGCAAAGAGAATTGAAATATTTACATAGATAAGCACCATAAAATTTTGGTTCATTTCAATTATACGGGGTAATTCTTTTGTTCTTAAAAGTTCAGGATGCAAATCGTAATTGTAAGTATTTCTGACTTTTAAAATATCAGCCTTTTTGTAGTTAGAAAATCCTGCACCCAAATTTATTATCGCAAAAACTGCCAACGGTAATGCAAACCCTTTGAACCATTGTGTTTTTAGTTTTATAAAAAATACTAAAGCTACAATAAGTGCAAATGCGCCCAAAACCATTAAAAATATTTGTTCATTTTTAAAAGCGCTAAAGTATTGTTCAATATTTTCTTTTGTAAACATTAATTTTTTTATTCCTCAATGGCCGCTAAGATATTTTCGCCCATCGGTGATTCTGATGATTCAAAAAAGTGAGTAAGATTTCCTTTTTCATTTACAAGATATTTACAAAAATTCCAGCCGGGTTCGTTGCTGTTCCACCCATTTTTATCTTTATCAGTAAGCCAGTCGTAAACTTTATTTTGTGTGGAATGAACAACTACTTTACTTTTTTTCATCAACGGAAAACTAATGCCGTAATTACGTTTACAAAACTCTGCTATCGTATTATCATCCTTGCTTTCCTGCTTCTGAAAATCATTTGCAGGGAAAGCTAATATTATTAATTTTTCTTTCTTAAAATTATATAATTTTTCCAGGTCTTCATACTGTGCTGTATATCCACAATCTGATGCAGTGTTTACAATTAAAACCTTTTTGTTTTTGAGTTGCGAAAAATCAAATTCGGTCCCATTGTTAAGTGTAGACTCCAATGAATAAAATGACTGTACAGCAGGTTTGTTAGATACAAAAATTCCTTTGTTTATTTTAAATGATTTTGTAAAGAATGCAAATATTGGATAGACTATTTTTAAAAATTGTTGTTTCCCGGTCATATTAATTAATAGCTTTTTTAAATAAATTTAGTTTGCCTGTATATGGCGGATATTTTATTGCAAGATCAAGCCAGGTGGGCGTTTTCATAACAGCTTTTTTGTGGCTAAAAGTATCAAAGCTAAACTTGCCATGGTAATTGCCCATGCCACTTGCACCCCTGCCACCAAAAGGTAATTTGTGGTTAGTGAGGTGAAGGGTTGCGTTGTTTATACAACCTCCGCCAAATGGAACTGCATTAAGCCATTGCTTTTCTTTTTCAGCAGATGATGTAAATACATACATAGCCAATGG
>JANLVW010000503.1:0-1629 GCA_031364205.1 Ferruginibacter sp. | reverse complement strand
ACACTTAACGTAGTTTTGCATTTTTCAAATGTACCTTTGTGTAGTTTACTTTTTAAGTAGTGCATAAAAATGTTCTGGCAACCAATATTTTAAAAATTTTTTGCCCGACTGCATTATTTATTAAAAAAAGTGATACCATGAATGAGTAAAAAAATAAAATTTTACCTACTGTTTTTCGCCGTTTTACTGGGTGTATTCTATTTCTTCATTATGAAGGATTATGATTTTGATGCCTCTCCTTTGCAGGTTATTAATCCTGCAGTACCCGCATTTAGTTTTACTAATCAGGATGGAAAAATGATCACTCAAAAAAATACGGATGATAAGGTTTATGTGGCTGAATATTTTTTTACAACCTGTAAAGGGATTTGTCCAAAAATGAATGCAAATATGCGCAGGGTGTATGATGCCTATAAAAATGAAAATGATTTTTTAATCATCTCCCACACCTGCATGCCTGAGGTTGACAGTGTACCATTACTAAAAGCGTATGAACAAAAAATGATAAATAATACACTTTTAAAAAGTGCAGATGGATCATACTCTATAAGCAATGCTCCGGTTACAGGGAATGCACTAAATAAAAACTGGAATTTTGTTACGGGCAATAAAGATTCCCTTTATAAAATGGCTCGCATAGGTTACATAATTGATAATCAAAAACCTGACAGTACCCAGAATATTGCCAACCAGTTTATACATACCCAATATTTTGCACTCGTTGACAGGTACAGGCGTGTTAGAGGAATTTATGATGGCTTAAAAGAAGATGAAGTTAAAAAGCTGATTTATGATATTAAAGGAGTGCTTAAAGAAAAGGTAGACCACACAAGATTTATGACAGGCTTTAGCAATTCGCCTACCTAAAAAATAAACATGAAAATAAAGCCGGATATTTTAAAGCAGTCAGGGCTCAGCATTACGGAAAGCAGAAAAAAAATACTCGATCTTTTCTTAGAAACAGATGGTGCACTGGCACATGCTGATATTGAAAAAAACACCTCTTCAGCTTTTGACAGAGTAACGGTTTACCGCACTTTACAAACCTTTGTTGAAAAAGGGATTATTCACCAGATACCTACTACAGATAACTCAATACTGTATGCCCTTTGTAAACACAATTGTGAACAGGGTCATCACCACGACGACCATGTGCATTTTATTTGCAGCAATTGTGATAAGACTATTTGCCTGGATGAAGTAACTGTACCGGAAGTAAAACTTCCGAAAAATTTTACCAAACAACAATCCGCAATGGTGGTTACAGGAATTTGTGAAGATTGCGAATAAGAAAGGGTGCAGTTTTTATTATGTGTTTAGGTTTGTTTATTATTAAAACTCTTATGCTGAAATCAATACTGTTAAGTTTAATATTATGTTTATCATTAAGTGCTTTTGGGCAACTCAAGCCTGCAATTAAAGGTGTAAAATATGGTGCAGGTACAACCGCTGTCGGAGCTTTGGAAGTAAATCTTTTAGAAGAGAAACTGGTAACTGCTGAAAAATTTACTGGTAAAGTAAAAGGAACCGTAAATAAAGTTTGCGAAAAGAAAGGCTGCTGGATGACGCTTGCACAAATTGACGGTGAAGGAATTATGATTCGTTTTAAAGATTATAAATTTTTTATGC
>JANLVW010000607.1:0-18727 GCA_031364205.1 Ferruginibacter sp. | reverse complement strand
CGTTTTTTAAAAATAAAATTCTGAATTTTCTTTATAGGTTCAAAATTATTCAATGCTCCATTTTTTAATGAAAAACTTACTTCGCCATTTACAGATGAGGGAAGTACTTGTCCTTCATCATTAATATTTAAAGCGGTATTGACCTTAGCTGTTAACTGCCCTTCAAGATTTGTAGATAAAATACCATCCTGCCCAAAATTATTAAATGACGCAAACAATTTCTTTACATCTACATTATTAACATCAGCATTTATGTTGGCTGTATGATAAGCTCCTGAATTATTTAGTAATTGCCCTTTTATATTCATCCTGCCGCCATTTGCCTGCATACTTATATTATTCAATAAATATCTATCCTGTAATAAGGTTATGCTTGCATTTGCCTTGTTGGCAATAAATTTTTTGTAACGTAGAATTTCTGCATTTAATGAAATATCAATAATACCTTTTTCTAACAGATCATCAATTTTAAGTGCCATATCGCCAAAACTTTTTTTATTGCTGCTTACTTTTTTTACTGTGGCACTTTTCTTTTTCAACAAATAAGTAAACGCATTTAAATTTAGATCGGGCGAATAAACATTGTAATCTATTTTTACCCTGTTAGGTTCTGTATTTATTAATGTAAGAACATTTTTGGCAGTACCGTTCATTACAATTTTATTATTTAGAATATTACATTGAAGGTTTTGAATAAATACATCAGAATTTTTAAAATTTAAAGAACCATTTACATTTTTCAATTCTACATTTCTTGGTGCATACAAAAGCGATCCGTTTTTAAAAGATATGCTGCCATTCACTAATGAATTTGTGTTGTTGTTTTTTTCTATCGGCCCTTTATAATCAAGTATTACATCTGCATTACCCGACAAGAGCTGTATTGAATAAATAGGAATAACTTCATTTAATTCTGCAAAGTTAAATGATGAACGAAGATCGCAGGTAAGGGTTGGAACAGTAAAATTTAAAATTTCAATTTTATTTGATATCACCGGTAGACCCCGCCAGTTTGCTTCTAAATTATTTATGTGAATAACAGAATTTCGATCATTACGGGCTTGACCAATTACTGATTCATTACTAAAAAATCCAGAAAAGCTAGCATCTTCAAAATCTATAAAAGTGGTTGTCATATCACTATGTTCAACTTTCCATTGGGCATAAATGTATGGTTCACCTCCCTGCAAAGGGCCTTTTAATTTTGTAACAACATTAATCGGCCTGTTTAAACTTACTATGGAAAGCGATTTAGCTATACGCTCAGGCAGAAGTTTTTTTGCTTCTTCATATAAAATTTTAGGCGCATAAACATCTAATGAGAATGCCGGATTTTTATCTCCTAAGTCAAACTTACCTGAAAGATTAAAAGGCTTATCCGCAATTTTTACATCTATACTGTCAAAACTTAAAACCTGAGAAATTTTACCATAAGACAATTTAAAATCCCCGGAAAAAGATGCTCCTTTTAAAAAAGTTCCATTCGGTAAATTAAATGCCATGCTGTTTATAAAAATATCAGCATCAGTATCTACATTCAAACTACTGTCTGAGTCATGTAAATTCATCGCAATTTTCTTAACATCAAAATCGTGCAGCTTTTCTCTTTTACGGTCATCTAAAATAAACCGTACATTTTGCAGAACAATGTTTTTTAAACTAATTTCTTTTGATGTTTTTTTAGGACCACCGGCAGGATCTTTCTTGCTTTTTAAAAGATAAGTATTGCTGTATCCACTAGTATCGGTAAAAAAGTAAATATTGGCATTCCGCAAAACAAGACCTGTAAGTGCATCATCTTTTTTTATCAATTTAAAAATATTTAGGTTTACATAAGCCTCTTTTGCAGCAAAAAAAGCGTGATGGTGCTTACCATACATACTGTCTGTAAGGGAAATATTTTTTAATACGACGGCAATTCTGGGGAAATTTTTTAGTACACTAACATCAGCATCACCGATAGTTAATTTACCATTAAGTTTATTACTTACATTATCAGTTAGCTGTTTAATAATTTTTACTTTATTGGCTTTAATATAAAAAAAAGCAGCGGCGTAAAATACTAGTATTAATAGGGTAAGGGCTAAACAAACTTTTAAAATAACAGGTAAAATCTTTTTCAAATTATTTTTATTAAATTATATTTTTGATGCTGTTATCATATAATTAAACCTACGAGTACTAATTTATTAATAATTATAAGAATATCATCAAATGTTAAGCCTTTTTTTGAAAAGAATTAAGGGGAAAAATAATACACATTATGAAAATTAATTTTTGGACTATAGGCAAAAGCCACGATAGTTTTGTAAAGGAAGGTGTTGAACTTTTTACAAAGAGGATAGGAAATTATTATCCTGTTGAATGGCTAATTGTTCCTATGCCTAAAAATGCCGGCATTATGGAACCTGCAATACTTAAAATAAAAGAGGGTGAAGTTTTGGCAGCACTAATTACTAAAGAGGATTATGTTGTACTGCTTGATGAACGTGGAAAAACCCTGACCAGTGGAGCATTTAGTAAGTTTATAGAACAACGCACAGTAGAAAGTGTCAGAAATCTAATTTTCATTATTGGTGGGTCTTATGGCGTATCAGAAGCAATCATACAAAGAGCAAATTTTAAATGGAGTCTATCGGCTTTGGTTTTTCCTCACCAGTTGGTTAGGTTGATATTGGCAGAGCAGGTTTACAGGGCATGTTCAATAATTAGAAACGAAAAATACCACCATGCATAAAATGTAGAAAGCAGCCATAAAATTAATTATGACTGCTTTCATACAAATGTGTTGTAAGATTATTTAATTCTTGTCCAGGTCTGTGTATTATTCTGACCTGCTGCGTTTTTACCATTCACTTTAATCTCACTATTAGTTATAACAACAATGGTTGCAGGTTGGTAGTTTAGTGCGCCTGAATTACAATTACTCAATAAATTATCAATAACATATCCACCTGCTTTATCAGATTTAATATTTTTCCATTTTATATCATTTTCTCTGTAACACTGTGTATTATTACCTAGGTATGTTAATTTACCTTCTGAAGAAAATAATGAAACAGTTACAATACTGTTTAATAAAGTATTTTCAGGATTATTA
Source organism: Ferruginibacter sp. (assembly GCA_031364205.1). GTDB lineage: Bacteria > Bacteroidota > Bacteroidia > Chitinophagales > Chitinophagaceae > Ferruginibacter. The sequence continues at coordinate 15,627 of JANLVW010000607.1, read as the reverse complement.
CTGCTTAGCTGCCATTTACCATTCAAAGAAAATACCGCTCCACCGGTAGTATTAGTTGCTTGTCTAACCGCATCGCAACTTGCCAAAACAAATATTAAAGCAAGCAAAGAAAGAAGTTTAAGTGTTTTCATAATATAAATTTTTAAGTGTAAATGCCATTTTTCAAAAAGCATACCAGCAGATAATTATTAAAATGAATCTATCTAAGTTAACAAAACTTTGGATAATTTTTTGCCTTAGCTTTGGCAAAAACTATAAGAATGGATTTTGATAAATACCCTGTTACGCTCATGCTTATTGCTGCAAACATTTTGTTTTCTATTGTAGGTTTTTCCAATAATATATTTTTATCAAAAACAATTGGTTGGCCTTATTATGAAAAGCGCAACAAAGAGTATTACCGTTTTATTACATCGGGTTTTTTACATGCAGACTGGATTCATCTTTTCTTTAACATGTTTACCCTCTATTTCTTTGGTAAAAATTTAGAAATAATATTGTCAGTAAGCGGCCTTGGTGGTAAATTTTCTTATTTGTCACTATACTTTTTAGGATTGATAGCAGCTGATATTCCTAGTTATTTAAAACACAATGAAGATGCCGATTACCGTTCACTCGGAGCCTCGGGTGCAGTATCTGCCGTAATTTTTGCAAGCATTATTTTTAGTCCCTGGACCAGTATTTATTTATACGGAGCCATACAAATTTCAGCAACCATCTATGCAATTCTGTATGTTATTTATTGTATTTACATGGGCAAAAAAAATCAAGACAATGTAAACCATGATGCACATTTGTGGGGCTCAGTTTTCGGATTTGCATTTACCATTGCTTTAATAGCAGTTATAAGACCCGAACTTTTTCCATATATTTTAGAAGACATTAAAAAGTTTAGTGTATTTGGCTCTAGCGAACTAAGCTCAGTTTTACAATTTGTTTTGAACTCGAGGTAATTTTAAAACGTTCATCTATTCTGTAACCAATTACCCAAACGATTTTTTTATCGGACTCCAATACCCAGCATTTTTCTTTTTGTAGAAGAGAAAGTTTTTGATCCATAAAAAACCGACTTAATTTTTTCTTTTTTGTCATTCCCAAAGGGTAAAAATAATCTCCGGTTTTCCATTTACGCAGCAGCAAAGGATAGGTAAGATTTACTGCATCAATATGAACAACCGAAGAATCTCCTTGTAATTTTTCCGGAATGTTAGCAGGACTTATTTGTAAAGTTCCCTCATCAAAAAAAATATTGCCTGCATGCTCTTCAACAATAATATTTTTTGTTTGTAATGATGATGTTTGGGGAGAAATAATCAACCATTTCCTGTTAAGCAAAATAATATGTGAAGCAGATTTTATATATTTACCCGAATCACTATGCAATAATTTTTCAACTTCGTTTACCTGCATTGCTGTAAACCCTGCATCTTTTATAATTTCATAAATAACCGTTTGCAACGGCTTTGTTTTTAATAATTTTAATACAGGAATATGAATTTCATTCCCTTTCCTTTCAATTAATTTTTGTTTTATCTGCTCAATACTTTCTTCATATAAATATTCAACAGCTGCAAACCGATCTATGTTTCTTAATACATTTTTTAAAGCCTCAGAATAAATTTTTTCAATTGAAGGCAATATTTCATTCCTGAATAAATTTCTTGTGTAATCGTTGCTTGCGTTAGAACTGTCAGTAATATATTCCACCTGATTTGCAAGTGCATATTCTTCAATATCTTTTCGTGTTGCAAACAACAATGGCCTGACAATCTGTTGCTGTTTTGGTAGTATTCCTCTTAGCCCTTTAATACCGGTTCCCCTAAAAAAATTCATCATCACTGTCTCAACATTATCATCTGCATGATGTGCAGTAAGTAAAAATGAAAATGGATTGTCAGATGTTTTACTTTCAAGTAACAATTGCTTAAACCAATTGTACCGGAGGTTGCGGGCAGTTTCTTCAATAGAAGTTTTATTAAGTTTTGCCTGAGATACTGTATCAAAAGTTTTTACAAAAAGCTTTACTCCTAACTGTTCACTCAATTTTTTTACAAACTGTTCATCTCGGTCACTTTCTAATCCTCTTAATTTAAAATTACAATGGGCCAAAGAAAAATTTAATCCTGCAGCCGCGCACAATCCACAAAGTACAGCTGAATCTGCACCACCACTTACTGCAATTAGCAAATAATCATTTATTGTAAAAAGATTTTCTTTTTTTATGTAAGCCAAAAAATTTTGTAGAAGTTCCATTTAATAAAGCAGGGAAAACATTTAAATTAATTTTTATTAAAATCTAAGACCCGGTCTATCTCTTCTGGAATTTATTTGACCGATACCTATCAGTTGATCTGTGCGATCTGTAAAGCTTTTATAATAAACAAGTACGGTATAATTATTTTCTGTTTCCCAATAATTACCTTCCAAAATATTTGTATTGTCAACGCCCTTTTCATCTTCAAGTAAATAAGTATAAGCATAATAACCCTGCTTCATATAAACTGAGACTTCATATAAACCGGTTATTTCGTTAAAACGCATTTTGTATTTGTCGCTTGCTTCAAAGCCGGTAAACTGCCCGGCCACAAAAATATTTTTCCCGGAAAGCGGTTTCCCACCCGGTGCTGCAAAACTGAACTTTACAGTTGCATAATCTCCCTGCCAAAAAGGGTTGATACTTTCATAGGTAACAATATTAAAACTGCCGTTGTAATCCGGGTAATATACATAACGTTGAGCGCTTCTGTCAACATCCGGAACCATGTACATATTGGTATACGTTTTACCATAATCTGCATGGTCAATTCTATCGCTTTGTAGCCTAAAACTTCTAAGATCTAGCCACCGCCATTCTTTTCCACCTGGAAACTGGGCAATATTTTCATTACTGTAATCGAGCACATTTCCTCTTACAAAAGTTGGTATGATATCTTTTTGAGCATTATCCCACCGGTTATTTTGTAACACAACTACTTTTATCTGCTGTGCTGCGCTAAAAGCATTTAGATCTGATGTGGTAACTGTAAACCTAACTTTTTGATAAGTTGTAAAATTTTGTGCACCTAATAACTGAACCACCGAAGCTGCAACAGACGCTTTATTTTCAACAACCAACAATCTTTTAGTAAAAGCAAGTTTAGCTGTATCTCCATCTAAAAAAATCTTTACGAGATAATTACCCGAACGTATTGGCAACGAATTTTGTTCAGGTAAAATAGCCTGATAATGCGTGTATCTTGTAAGTGCAATAGATGAATAACGGTATGTTGTAATCCTGTTTTGTGTAAAGCCTTTTATATAATCAAAAGCCGAAAGGTTAACTGGTTTCCAGTTATAATCGCACAACTGGTAAGTGTAATAGTAACTTTTAAAATTTCCATCAAGGTCATCAAACTCAAGTTGAAATCTATCACCGCTGTTTAAAGTGTAAACAGGCAATTGAAGTTGGTTGCCATATTGAAATAACTGTGCAGTCGCAATGTTGGATTTATAAATTTTATCCGGCTCCTGCGCCCATGTTTTTGCACTTAAGAGTATAAAAAAAACATAGATGAAAAAATTTTTACATTTCATTTACAGCATTAATTATTTATTTTTGAAGGTACAACAAAAAATTTCCGATTTGAACGTTTCTTACTTCATTGCCAAAAGATTAGCATCGGTTAAACAGAAAACTTTTAGCAGGTTCATTATCGGGCTGGCAGCTGCTGCGACTATACTCAGCGTGGCTGTAATGATTGTTGCGCTGAGTTTTGTAAATGGTTTTCAAAGAGTAATAAGCACAAAGGTTTTTAACTTTTGGGGACATGTAAGGGTGCAGCAAAACATTGAAGACAGAGTTGGCAATGCAGAAGAATATCCTATCTATGCAAATGATACGGTGGAAAATTATTTAAAGAATTTACCGGAAGTTTCCTCAGTAGAAAAATATGCCACCAAATCTGCAATACTAAAATATGGTACAGATATAGAAAATGTTTTATTAAAGGGTATTGATGTAAATTTTAATTTTAACCGACTACAACCATTTTTATTAAAAGGGAAGTGGATTTCTTTTACTGATAGTGCTTACAGCAAGCAAATAAACATCAGCTATTACACCGCAAGCCAGTTAAAACTTACCGTCGGCGATAGTTTAATTGTTTACTTTTTTAGACAGGATGGCTCTAAAACTCAACGTAGGCTTACCATTGCTGGTATTTATAAAATTGGTATTGAAGAGTATGATAAGAATTTTGCTTTATGCGATCTTAACCTCATCAGAAGATTAAATAACTGGGAACCAACACAAATTGGCGGCTATGAAATTCTTTTAAAAGATTACAAAAAAACAGATAGTATTTCAAAAAAAATGTATGCGGAATTGCCGAATACCTGGTACAGTAAAAGTATAAGAGAAATATATCCTCAAATTTTTGACTGGCTAAATTTACAGGGTCAGTTAAAAAATATTTTATTGGTGATAATGATTATTGTGGCGGCAGTAAATTTAGTTACATGCCTAATAATTCTTGCATTGGAACGAACAGCAATGACGGGTATTTTAAAAGCTACAGGTGCTACGGACTGGGATATTCAAAAAATATTTTTAATGAATACTTCGGGCATTGCCTTAATGGGAATTGTAGGAGGAACATTGTTGGGCCTCGGCATATGTATACTGCAGCAAAAAACAGGCTTTATAAAATTAAATGAAGAATCGTATTACATGTCTGTAGCACAAGCTGATATTGACTGGCGACAGATTGTTGCTGTAGACTTTTTTACACTGGTGATTTGTATGCTCACACTTATTATTCCCACATATCTTGTAAAAAAAGTGCAGCCTGTAAAAGCAATAACTTTTAGATAATATTTATTTCGTTATTGAATATAAAATAATTCCCGTTGCAACTGCAGCGTTCAAAGATTCTGCTTGTCCGATTTTTGGTACCGTTATTTTTTCATCTACCAGTTCCATAACTGCTGAAGAAATCCCTTTCGATTCATTTCCAATGATTAAAATCCCTTCTTTAATTTTATCGAAAGTTGAAAGGTTTTTGCCCGCCAATACAGCAGCATATTTTTTTATATTTTTATGTTTCTGCAACTCTTCAATAAGATTTCCATAAATAATATTTACCCTTCCAAGGCTCGCCATTGTACTTTGAACAACTTTTGGGTTGTAACAATCTGCTGTTGCATTGCTGCAAAAAATTGTTTTTAATCCAAACCAGTCAGCCGTTCTTATAATTGTCCCAAGGTTTCCAGGATCCTGTATATCATCTAAAAACAAGGTGAGGCTGTTGCTGATATTAATACTTTTAAAACCAGTCTTTTTCTTAAAAACACCCAATAAATTGTTGGTAGTACTTAAGGCTGAAATCTTTTCTAATTCAAAATCTTCTACTTTAATGATTTTCCCTCCAAATTGCTTTTTTATTTTATCAGACAGATAATTTAAGCCGCTTACACTACAATATAGTTGCTCACAATCAAAAATATTATAGAGTAAAAGTTCCAAAACCACTTTTGGTCCTTCAGCAATAAAAGCATTGTGCTGATCCCTAAATTTTTTGTGCTGTAAACTTTGAATATATTTGACTGCAGATTTATTTATCATACTGAAATTTTTTGTAGCTTTTGCTGCACTTAACAGACTAATGAATGCTTTTCGTTTTAAAAATATAGTTTTTCTTTTACTATCACTTACATCATGTACAATAATTAGAAAAACACCAAAAAACAAACCTTATCTGTTTGCTAATTCTATTGAACTGGTAGGTGGTTCTTTTAATAAAGTTGAAAGACAATCTGTAATACAACGCCTCAATAACCAGTTGGATGACAGCAGCAAAGTAAAAGTAAGAGATGCATTCTTTATTTTACATTTTATAAAAAGACCTGTTGCATACGATACAGGATATTCGGCTGTTTCTGCATTTAATATGCAAACTTCTATGTACCATTTAGGATATTACAATGCCAAAGCAAGTTTTACACAAGACACCGTTAACCAAAAAGTAAAAGTTAAGTATAAAATAATAGCCGGCAAACCAACTTTGATTGATACGCTTAGGTATCGCTTAAAAAAAGAAGATTTACAGCAGATAGCAATCACATCTCAAAAGCAGACTTTTTTATTACAAAATACTCCTGTAACGAGAATTGCTGTGCTTGCCGAAATAGGAAGACTGGTTGACAGTTTTAGAAACAATGGTTATTATAAATTTACAGCTGCAGAATTAAGGGTGCGGGGCGATAGTACCATTGCATCTCTTACATCCATAAGCGATGATCCTTTTGAACAGTTGAGATTGTTAAACGAGGCACAGTTAAAAAGAGATTCGCCTACGGTAAAACTTGCTTTAGATTTAAATCCTCCTGAAGATTCATCAAGACTCAATAAATATTTGATTAATAAAATTTATATTTTAAGTGATTACAGGCCTGATGATGTTTTAAGAGACACTGCAAATATTACAGAACAAAACAATCCAAACTTTATACACCGTTACCACGAAAGATTATTTAGAAATTCTCTTTTTGCACGCAATATTACCTTGCTTCCAGGAAATGTTTACAGCCAAAGTGAATACTACAAAACCATAAGTAACCTTACAAAACTTGGAGTTTGGAAAAGTATAAATATTCGTATTGTTGAAAACCTTGATGAAGTAAATAAAGTAGACCTGATTGTAGAACTTATTCCGGCAAGAAAGTTTTTATTTGAAAATTCTTTAGAAGCCAGTTATTCTTCTACCAGCAATACTACTGCTGCACTTGGCGGAAATCTTTTTGGTTTATCAGCAAATTTTTCTTTAAAAAATAAAAATATTGCCAAACAAGCCATCAGTATGACGCACAATTTGAGACTGGGTGTCGAACTTAACAAAGCAAGCCGCACCAACTCAAACAACATAATTTTTTCCAACGAAATAAGCTATTCCAATACAGTTTTAAAACCCGGATTAACGCCAAAAACAATGAAACGTTTTCGTTTGAAAAGCGGTGATTCGTTTATTAATTCCGGGTTTGCTTACAATAACAGATTAAATCTTTTTAGTCTGCAGTCTGTTAACTTAAATGCTGGTTTTACAGGGTTGGATAAAAAGAACCGATTTTATGTTTTTCGGTTGTTGAATGCCAACTTTAGTTATCTCTATAACCAGTCAGAAACTTTTACAAAATTACTCAGAGATAACCCTTTTTTAAGATATTCCTACAACACAGCATTTACCATTGGTACAGCATTTAGTTATGCAAGCACGTTTCGTAACACAAAACATCCACTAAGTCTATCAAAAGAAAGAGGATTTAAATTTAATATAGAAGAATCAGGTTTGACACCACTTGGACTGTTACCTATTTTAAAAAAATTTAAAAGGAGATATATAAAACTGGATACCGAATATAAATACACAGTAACAAAAGCCAAGACTGCTTTAGCTTTTAGAGCTTTTGCCGGCGTTGGTATTCCACTTTTTGGAGACAGCTTACCTTTCTTTAAACAGTTTTATGGCGGTGGCAGCAACAGTATGAGAGGCTGGCCTTTAAGAGGAATTGGTATTGGTGGTCAAAAATTAATTCCCTACAGTGCAACCTCATCAAATATTTTTAATGACCGTACCGGCGATATGCAACTGGAAACAAATATTGAATTCCGCCATGATATTGCCCGTATTGTTCCCGATTTAATTACGCTGAAAGGTGCTGCATTTATTGATATCGGAAATATCTGGAACATCCGGGAATCTAAACCCGGCGGTGTATCCGATCTCACAAAATTTGAATTCAAAAATTTATATAAACAAATTGGATTATCGGCAGGTTATGGTTTTAGAATTGATTTTTCATACTTAATTGTACGTACTGATTTTAGTTTCCGTTTTAAAAGACCTGAAAGCAGTGAAATTAACAATGGATGGAAAGCACCGCCCATTGGATTTAAGGATGCTTTTCAAAAAATATTTTCAAAAGATTTCAGGCAATGGCGATACGAAAATTTTAATTTTACTGTAGGAATTAACTATCCTTTTTAAAAAATAAATTTATTTTTTTAAATACAGGTTTTTATAAATTTATACGATTGAGTTGGTAGAAATATTAGCCAGATGCTCCATAAAACCTTCCATCGTTTTTCCATCATTTACATTCATTTCCCCGATTTTAGTTCGCCGCAGTTCGCTTAAATAAGCGCCACAACCCAAAACATATCCCATATCATGTGCAAGGCTGCGAATATATGTACCCGTTCCACAAATTACCCTAAAACTGACGACAGGTAATTTAACTCCCGTAATTTCAAGTTCATTTATTTTAACTGTTCTTACTTTTAATTCAACTTCTTCCCCCCTTCTTGCAAGTTCATATAATGCAACACCTTCTTTTTTTATCGCAGAATATATGGGTGGATATTGCGATATCTCACCAAGAAATTTTTGTGTTGCAACTTTAATTTCTTGTTCAGTAATATGAGCGTATGCTTTATAATTTTCGGGTGTACTTTCTTTATCGTACGTAGGGGTTGTTGCACCTAAAGTAAATGTGCCGGTATATTCTTTTACCTGTGCCATGTACTCATTTATTTTTTTAGTAAACTTTCCTGTACAAACTATTAAAAGACCTGTAGCTAAAGGGTCTAACGTACCTGCATGACCAACCTTTTTTATTTTGAGGGTACTTCTTATTTTTCTTACAACGTCAAAAGATGTCCAGTGCAAAGGCTTATCTATTAAAAGAACCTGACCTTGTTCAAAAAAAAATTTTGCTTCTTCACTGATTAATATCTTCGGTAATTGTATTCTTTTGGAGACGCTTTCTCCATTCTCCTGCTGCGCAATATGTTTTGCAAAATATGATCCTTTAGCCACTATAATTTTTTGCAAAAATAATTAATATAACCTGTAAAAAATATTAAGAGGCTGTCTTTAAAAAAGGCAGCCTCTATTCAGTAAGGAAAACATTTAATTTTTTTATCTTTTGATAATTTTTTCTGTTGCAGACACTATACCATTAACAGAAAGTCTTGCTATGTAAAAACCGGCATTTAATCTACTTAAATTATTAATTGAAATATTTGTAAAACCAATGTTGATAATTGTTTGCTGCACCAAAACTATTTTACCATTAGCATCAATTATACTTATTTCAGCCAATCCTTTTTTAGAAGCATTGTAACGCACATTTATATTTTCTGCAAATGGGTTTGGATATACTTTCATTAAGGTTGTCGTTTCAGTTTTGAATTTTACCGTTAATATTTCACTGAAAGTATATTTTCCATCATTATCAACTTGCTTAAGGCGATAGTAAATAACATTCCTGTTTTGTAACTCCGCTGCTTTATCATTGTATGCATAACTTTTCTGAGTTCCTGCAGCAAAACCGTCCAATACAATTGCAATTGTTTTAAAGGAATTTAAATCAAAAGATCTCTGGATCTCAAAGCGATTATTGTTGAATTCTTCTGATGTAATCCATGTAACCGCAACAGTTAAATTCTCTACAGGTACTGCATTTAACGATAAATATTTAACCGATAAAGTACTTGCTGCTAAGGAAGCCACTGCAACTACCGCTGTATCCTTACAACCATTCCTCTGTTCAGTTAATATCAACGTATAATTTCCTTGCAGGCCAACAACTACATCTTTAGTGTTGCCCACAAACGAACTAGGTCCAGTCCAATACCAATTTAATCCTGTAGAACCGCCATATGGAGTAATTACATTACTTAAAATTGGATCACCGCCTAAAAGGGTTACTGTCGACTGGGGGTTTGAAGCTACCAAAGCTCCACTTGAGGTGGCGGATGCTACCGGCTGAAATTTATCTTCAACTACAGTTGTGCTGTCAGTTCTTTTTGGGCAACCGGCTACTATAGCACTTGTTAAATAGTATTTACCGGCTTTATCAACTACTGCATTACTGCCATTTGTTGAAACAATGTTACCATTTGATGTTGCCCATTGGTACGACGCACCACTTACTGGGTTCATAGGAGTTAGTGTTGTTGAAGTTACGTTACATTTTAAAATACCCGGTGTAGCTATGGCTGGAGATGCAACCGGAGCATCTAAAAATTCGTAAGGACCTGAAAAATCTTGTAACGCTGAAGTAAAAGTTGAAGAAGATCTTGTTTTTGTAATGACTCTAGTGAAAGGTGGTATACATGCATCAAAACCAGAAGTTGATAATGCGGGATCAACACCCAAGCTCGTTAAATCTACAGCAATTTCACCAAAATCATAAGCAGCATATTCATTAGAATATGAAATTGAACCTGCTCCTAAAGCGTTCGATGATGTTCCCCACATCGGACCCGCAGTATTAGCAGTACTTGCAGATGCCCATGCACCATACTGGTTTGTACTGATAGACGCAATTTTTGCATATCCATAAGTATTTCCGTAAAATTCGAAAGGTACAAATTTAAATTTTGAAGGCGCAACTGTACTGTAAGTATTAAGAGAAACCCAAATATAAATACTTACTTCAGATACCCCTGCGGTACTGTAAGAAAAAGAAACTGTCATATCCCCAATGGTATTTATAGAACCATTACTGTTAAAAGTCCATTCGGTACGACCTCCTGTACTAGCTGGACCTGAATTACTGAATAACCCTGTTGAAGTATTGTAGGTTATTCTTTCATGAAAAAGCTCAAAATCTACATACCTGTTTCCCGTATTACCTAAAGTGCTGACACCCATTGTAAGTATAAGGGCACTTGGGTTAGTATTATTAATTGTTGTGCCGTCTCTGCGCATATGTATATATGAATCAACTATATCATATTTTACATCAAGCGTTGAACCATTAGGTGCAGTAGTCCATGTTGAAGGATTATCACCATTTTTAGAACCACCTATAAAAGTGGTTGAATCTCCACCTCCTGTTCTAATTCCAGTACTAATTCCAATATTATCTCTGCCATAACGTCCATCTAAAAGTAAATAGCCATTTTGGACCGAATACCTAGGGAAAGCCATTCCTTGATTAAAAGTAAAATTTTCAGATGCTTGAAGTCGAGTTTTGTAAACTGATGATCCCGTGGTATCAATAACGCCTACACCAACACCTGCGGCATTACCAGGGGCCTTGAACCAGTCAAAACTATTGGGAGTAGATGAAGGTGTGAGATTTTGTGACCTCCCGGAGAGCACATCACCATCAACACCAAAACCTGCTACGATAGCAGGTGAATATTGAGCATTACTAATAAAAGGTAGAAGTGTTACGCAGAAGAGAATTGTAACTAAAACGAATTTAAAATTACGTTCCATTTTTTGTGGTTTTGGTTTTTATTAATCCTATTGAATCTTGTTAAAGACCTAAGGAAGAATTTTAAATAATTTTATGAATTTTAGAATAACCGAGGTAACAATCATTTCTAATTTCAATGTAAATGTAAAAACCAACAAGTAATCTTCCAAATAAAATATAGTAAAATTACTATATTTCGAGTTCTTTTACTCATTTGAGGTTTGTAGTAGAAATTCTACATAGTAATTTGGGTTATCATTGAATAATATCTAACAAAACGATCATTTTATTAGCTTTATTAATTACAAACTAATATTTATATAAATTAAAATGTAGATTTACAAGCATTTATGAAAGAAATTACATTTTAAAATCTCTTAATTTTTTCTAAAAAACACAAATTATTTGTAAAAAGACACAATTGTGTTTAGGGAATTAATTATGAAAGTAAAATTTTAGGAAGGGAAAAATACTCAAAAGATGTCATCGTAAAAAAACTGGCTGTAAGTAATTATACAACATGAATTAAATGGGCAAATTCTTGGAATCGATACATTATTTATACACAACTTAGATTACAATTTAAATTAAAAGGACGATTCAACTTGTATCCAGCATGATGCAGATTGAGGTTTTTTAAAAAACAAAAAATAAGGGTAACTTATCTTAAAAATTCATAACCGTTATGAAAATGAATTTTGATCAAGTAGATTTTATACTGTAAAATATAAAAAGATCTTATTTAAAATCTTGTTTAAACCAGCTTTACAAAACCTGCTTTGTTTTAAGCTCTAGATATTTATTTATGGTATTTACAGTCAATTTTTCGGGGGAACTTATAACAGATAAGATACCGTACTTAAGAAGTTCTTTTACAATAAGCCGTTTTTCAACCGTAAGTTTATCGGCTATAGTTTTTACATAAACATCTTCTACATTTTTTGCCCTGGCAACAGAGAGCTTTGTCAACTCTGTATTTTCGAAAAATACAACTAACAGTAAATGATGTTTTGCAATGGAACGCAGGTAACTAATTTGTCTTTTCAGGCCGTTTAAGGATTCAAAATTTGTAAAGAGTACGAACAGACTTCGTTGTTTTATTTTATTACGAATTTGCATATAAAGCATTTCATAATCGCTTTCTAAAAAGGCTGTGTTTTCCTTATATAAAACCTGCATTATTTTTTCTCTCTGTATAGGTTTTCTGTCTGCAGCAATTACGCTGCCCATTTTATTTGAAAAACTGATGAGCCCAATTTTATCCTGCTTTTGCAGACAAATATTGGTAAGTGCAAGCGTGGCATTAATTGCATAATCTAACAGACTTAGCCCATAAAAAGGCATTTTCATTAGCCTTCCTTTATCAATAATACAGTAAACCTGCTGCGATTTTTCATCGGTATAATTATTAACCATCAGCGTGCCTTTGCGGGCAGTGGCTTTCCAGTTAATGGTTCTTATATCATCTCCACCTATATAATCTTTTATTTGCTCAAACTCCACACTTTGCCCTATTTTACGCAATCGTTTGCTGCCATATTCACTTGTAACAGCCTGCGCAATCAGTTGGTATTTACCAAGATTAATAAAGGAAGGATAAACTTTTACGGTCTCAGATGCTTTTGTAATTTCTCTTTTTTGTAAGAATCCTAATCGTGACTGTAAATAAATAATGATATTCCCAAACTCATAATTTCCACGTTCAAATGGGGTAATGGTATATTTTATTTCAATCGTTTTTTTTGCTTTCAGATTTTTAAAGATTTTCATGTTTCTTTGCTGCAACTGCAGCGGTACCTCATCTATAATCTGTATTTGAAGCATGAAAGGCATTTGATTTGTAATAAGAATGCTTACTTTATTTATTTCCCCATTGCTTAGTCTATCTGCAACGATTCTTTTTGCAATAGGGGATTTAAATACTAAAAATAAAAATATATAATCTATCAAGAATAAAAAACATGAAAATACAAACAGCATATTTACAACCCCATATAATGCAGTAAAAAAAAACGCAAATATATAGGCAACTACACAGCTTCCCATCAACACATAAAAACGCTGGGTAACAAACAAATCACCAATATATTTTTTTGCTGTATGCATTTTACCTTGGTATTTCTATTCCTTTTAAAATATTATCAATCAGGTCATCAGGGGAAATTCCTTCCATTTCCTTTTCGGGAGTCAGCATTATGCGGTGGCGCAAAACATGCGGTGCCATTTTCTGTATATCTTCCGGAATAACAAAATCTCTTCCACTAAGAGCTGCTGTTGCTTTTGCAGATTTTAAAATAGCTAGAGAAGCTCTTGTAGAAGCTCCTAAATACAGAGAAGAATTGCTTCGGGTTTCGTGAACAATTGTAGCAATGTATTCTATCAGTTTAGCATCAATATTTATGTTTTGTACAACTTCTCTGTACTTAGCAACTTCGCTTGCTGATAAAACTTTATTGGCAAATTGCAACAGCTGGTTTTGTGTTTTGCCCTGTTGTTGTGTAAGTATTAAAATTTCTTCTGCAAGGGTCGGATAACCAATATTTATTTTAAACAGAAACCTGTCCAGTTGGGCTTCAGGCAATCTGTATGTGCCTTCCTGCTCTATGGGATTTTGTGTGGCTAAAACAATAAATGGATATTGCATCGCATGCGTCATTCCATCTACGGTCACTTGCCGTTCTTCCATCACTTCAAAAAGTGCAGATTGTGTTTTTGCAGGAGACCTGTTTATTTCATCTATTAAAATAATATTACTGAAAATTGGGCCCTGCTTAAAATAAAATCCCCCTTCTTTTGGGTTAAATACTGATGTGCCAACAACATCTCAAGTCATAAGATCAGGTGTAAACTGCAGGCGGGAAAAATTTACATCAATGATCCTGGCAAGTAATTTTGAAGCAAGCGTTTTTGCTACGCCAGGCACACCTTCGAGCAGCAAATGTCCATCGCACAAAAGACCCGTAAGCAACAGATCTACCACTTGCTCCTGCCCTACTATTACTTTGGCAATTTCGGTTCTTATATCCTGTAACTTTCTGTTTAACTCAGTAACAGGGCTACTTTCCTGAAAAAAATTATCTTCCATTATTATTAATTTTAAAAAACTTTTCAGTTAACCCATTTAGTTTAAGTAACTGCGCATCAGTTACCTTTTCACTTTTTTGTATTGCTTTAATAACACTCACCAACTCATTTATTACATCAGGTTCAACGGCACTTTTTCTACTTAATATATCTGCATAGCCAACATCATTTATATTGATGCTGATAAATAATTTTGTGCGTATGTACTCGTTTAAATAAGTAATTATTTTTTCAGCAATTATTTTGTTGTCTTTTTTGTTGAAGTATAAACCGGCAATAGCTTCAGCAAATGCAATACTTGTGTTTTCCGTTGTTTTAACTACAGGCACAACACGTTGCCTGCGTTTACTGTTAAAAAACACATACAACAATAGCAAACCTAAAGCTATAAAAAATGCTTTGGCCAGTGGTGGGTACTTCATTAAGGTACTGAGGGTGGAATTGCTGCTATTGCTGTTGGGTGAAAAGTTTTTATTGCTGTAATAATTATCCCAATAAATATTTGCAGGCTTTTCCGGCATCATCTGCAAAATTTCCTGCAGGTATAAATAATTATTTTTAGTCAGTAAAAAATAATTACTTAAAGCCCGTGGCTCGCTGTGAAAATATATTCTTCCTTTACCCCACATAAATACAAAAAAATTTGCCTTGCCCTCTTCATTGTAACCAATAATTCTTGCATAAGAACCATTAATTTCTGAGAAATAATTTTTAAATGGGAGATAATAATAACTGTATTTCTCATTATATAATGAAAGATTATCTGTAAAACGAACAGATGTATTTTTTAACGAGGCTATATTATTTTCAGGATAAAATGAAGACTTGTTTTGTTTACAAAATAATTTATTCAGCAATATTGTGTCGTAGTATGCTGCAGAAATAAATGCTGTATTTCCTTTGTAAATAAATGCCATCAACGATTCAGCATCTCTGTCTGTAACATAATAATTCCTACTGATGTTGATGTACAAAGATGTAGTATCATAATCCCAGCCGTAATTATCTGCAAATGATTTTTTATTTATTTCTAAGTTCTCTTTTACAAATTTTTTCTTTAAAATATTATACGCCACAGAAGTTCCAAAAGGTCTCGGATCTCTGTAAGAAAAAGTTTCTCTTAGATCAGGCTTATTTTTACTTGGCGGCTGGCATGCATTTAAACATAACAGAATTAGTAAACAGATAATATTTAAAAAACTTTTTATCAACCTATATTTTATTTAAAAAATTTTTGAATTTATTTTCTATAGTATCAAAAACAGCTTTTTCAATTTCTACACTCCCATACCATAT
>JANLVW010000578.1:0-1377 GCA_031364205.1 Ferruginibacter sp. | reverse complement strand
CCATTGGTTTTAAAATAGTATCAATATCCTCGGTAGTGTATCCAAATGCTTTTTGATATTTTAAAATAGATGCATCGGTTAAATGTGTAAATGCTACTCTTGGTTCTTCAATTTCTTCCAACCGAATTTTGTATTGATTTAAATATCTGTCATACGGTTTCTGCCCACAAATATTTTGTTTCAATTCTTCATCACTAATAATTCTGCCTTGCTCTAAATCCACCACAAACATTTTTCCTGGTTGTAATCTCCCTTTTTCTTTTATTAATTTTTGGTCAATGGGTAATGCACCCGTTTCACTAGCCATTATAACCCTATCATCTGTAGTTACACAATATCGAGATGGCCGCAATCCATTCCTGTCAAGGGTTGCACCAATTATTTTTCCATCGGTAAATGTTATAGAAGCAGGCCCATCCCAGGGTTCCATTATGCTTGCATGAAATTCGTAAAATGCTTTTTTAATAGGTTCCATTTCCTCATTTCCATCCCATGCTTCTGGTATAAGCATCATCATTACTTGCGGCAAACTTCGTCCACACAATAATAATAATTCAATCATATTATCCAGACAAGCAGAGTCAGATTGTTGCCCCGAAATAACCGGTAACAACAAATCCATTTCTTCTTTGCTAAAATAGGAAGTGGTAAAACGTTGTTCTACTGCTTTGAGCCAATTGAGGTTTCCTTGTAAAGTATTTATTTCACCATTGTGAGCAATGTAACGAAATGGCTGCGCCAATTTCCAACTTGGAAAAGTGTTTGTGGCAAAACGTGAATGCACCAAACCGAAAGCACTAATTAATTTTTTATTTGATAGATCAGGAAAATAATTTCGTACCTGTGTACTGGTTAGTTGTCCTTTATAAATAATTGTTTTGTATGAAAGAGATGCGATGTAAAAACCAATACTGTCTTTTTCTATTGAATAGTTGATGGTATGAGTTGCATAATTGCGGAGTATAAAAAGTTTCCTTTCAAAAGCATTTGCATCCTTTACATGATCTGGACATGCAATAAAAACCTGCTCCATTTCTGGCTCTACGCTAAGTGCAGTGGGGCCAATGTTTTCGCCATTCACAGGTACTTTTCTATAGCCTAGAACTTCAACATTTAATTTTTCAGCAGCTTTGTTAAATAAGGAACGACATTCTTCTCTCAATCTTATTTCTCTTGGAAAAAAAATAACACCCACTGCATATTTTGTAAATGCGGGTAAATGGATACCTAGTTTCTTGCATTCATCAAAGAAAAATTCGTGCGGCATTTGCATCATTATTCCTGCACCATCACCTGAATTATTTTCACAACCGCAAGCACCTCTATGCTCCATATTTTCCAAAACCGTTAGTGCATCAGAAATATGCTGGTGAGCTT
>JANLVW010000575.1:0-2589 GCA_031364205.1 Ferruginibacter sp. | reverse complement strand
TGAAAATGATTTTGAAAAGGATGTACAAACGAAACTTATAGAAATGGGTTACAAAATAACAGAACGGGGTACTATTGGGAGAACAGAATTAATAAAAATTGACAAGAGTAAAAAATCGAATAATAAAATAGAGATAAAGGCAGTTGCCGATAAACGGGGCGATGATGATGCAAGAGGATATTGAATTTGTAGCTCCTATTTTGCTGTTGGCTTTAAAAGTGAATAAATAACGGCATCCATAAACTTGCCATCATAAAATTTATTTTCTTTAAAATGAGCTTCTTTTATAAAATTATTGTTCTCTAAAACCCTTGCTGATCCAATGTTTTCGGGATCAATAATTGCTTCAAGAGAGTGCATGCTCATCTCATTGAAACCATACTCAACAATTAATTTTATGGCTTCAGTTATAATGCCTATCCCTTTAAATTCCGGTGACAGCATATAGCCTATTTCAGATCTAAAATGCTGCCATTTAATTTCGTGATGGCCAATAAAACCGATTAAAGTATCGTTTCCTTTTAGGGTAATTGCCCAGTTTATTCCCTCATTTGTTTCCAGTTTTTTATCAATCGTGTTTATAAGCACCATTGCCTCATCAAGATTAATGCACAATGGTCGTGGTACAAATTTCATAACCTCAGCATTGCTTCTCAAGGCAAAAATTTCATTTACATCCGCAGCTGTTATCCGTCTTAAAACCAAGCGCTGTGATTCTAAATTTTTAAATGGCAGAAAAGAAAATTGTTTCATAAGTAAACCTTATTATATTTTAAAAACTTAAAAATAATAGTTTATTCTTTTGTTTAATATTTTAAAATTAATATCCATCACATCATATATTTCATTTGATTTCCACGAGTAATGCCACCATTCTGTTTCGAGACTTTTAAAACCAAATTTTTCCATGGTTGATTTTAACAGCACTCTGTTTGCGATAATTTCAGGCGACAGATTTTTAGTAAAGGAATGGTGAGCGGTATCAGTAAAATTATCAAACGCAGTTCCCATATTTAATTCTTTTGCGGTTGTAAGGTTTACTAAAGTTATATCTACAGCAATCCCTTTATTGTGCCCGCTTCCATTGACCGGGTTTGCAACATATCGTTTATCATGAATAATTGCCCACATTAGTTTTGTAACAGAATAAGGTCGGTACGCATCAAATATTTTAAAACCCAATCCCATATTTTTTAGATACTCATGTATTAACAGCAAAGCTGCAGCTGCATCTTTGCGCAGGTATGTTGTAGTAGCAGATTTGTATAATTTTCTTTTGGTGAAATTATTTGTAGTGCTGTATTTTAAATCGAAAATGATATCGGGAATGATTTGCTTGAGATTAATCATTTCATTTTTATCATTTAGTTTAACCGATGCTTTATAATCCTTAAGGGTGGAAATTATTGGCTGCGGCTCTGCTTTAGCTGATGAAACCGTAAAAAATATGATGCAAAAAGATAGACAGATTATTAACTTCACTTAATTGATTTATTTAAAAATTATCTTTACAAATTAAATTATTTATAGTCAAATAAAGTTATTGTGATTTATTAATATCTGTTTGAGTTTTAATAAAATAAAACGGGTATTTTAGTTCAAGATCCTATCATTGATTAGTGAAACAAAACAGTATTTAAATGAATGTAGAAATTATAGACAACGATGGCATCAATATTAAGTTTATTAATACAGAAGCTGAACTTGTAAAACTTACTGAAAAATTAAGAACAAAAACTGCTTTTGGTTTTGATACGGAGTTTGATAGATTTTGCAGGGAGTATGGTTTTAAGCTTTTCCTTTTACAAATATTTGATGGCGAAACCTGTTACTTAGTAGATCCCCTGGCATTAAAAGATCTTACCGCTATATGGACCGTTTTTGAAGACGCTTCAATCTGCAAGGTAGTTTATTCATCTTCTGAAGATATTCAACTTTTAAAACTGAATGGATGCCATATCAAAAATATTTATGATCTGCAGATTGCGGCTAAGCTCTGTAACCATAATGCCAACTCATTTTCTGATCTTGTAAAAGTTATGTTTAATGTAGAAATAGATAAGAGCATGCAAAGATCTAACTGGCGACCAAGACCGCTTAATAAAGCACAACAGATTTATGCAAGCAATGATGTAATATGGTTGCTAAAAATAAAAGATATTTTTACTAAAACAGCTGAGGAAACGGGAGTTACTTCAATGATTGAAGAAGAAAATATTTTGTGTCAAGAGGTTGTTGCAACAATGTATACCGTAAAACTTTCAGCAAAGCAAAAAGCTACCAACAGCAATTACCACCAGAAAGAATTGCTTAAACTTTTTCATATTCGCAACAAAATTGCAGAGCAATATAACCTACCGCCATTTCAGGTTGTGGCAGATGATACACTGGAAGAAATTATGGGAGACAAAAATATTTTTCTGAACCATCCATTTAAAAAAGGGTATTGTGGAAAATTATTGAATGATGATACCAACAAACAACTTTTTTATGATGCGGTTTTTTCGATTGATGTAAACATAGAAAATTTACCGACTAAAAAAACATATAATAACAATGGAGAGCGAAATTATTACAAAGCACCATCAA
>JANLVW010000569.1:0-1859 GCA_031364205.1 Ferruginibacter sp. | reverse complement strand
ATAATTGGAGAAAACGGAGGGTTATCCCATTCAGATTCTTTTACAGGCTGCACATCGTAATGAGCATAAATTAAAACGGTAGGTTTGCCGGGTGCTTTGTCCCAACTGCCATACACTACAGGGTTACCGGCCGTGGGTAATAATTGCGCTGTCGTTACTCCTATAGATTTTAATTTGTTAACTATCCAGT
This sequence comes from Ferruginibacter sp., assembly GCA_031364205.1. GTDB lineage: Bacteria > Bacteroidota > Bacteroidia > Chitinophagales > Chitinophagaceae > Ferruginibacter. Next base: position 1,669 of record JANLVW010000569.1, on the reverse strand, counting down.
TAGCCGCTCGTTCTACCTCAGGTTTATTTGATGGCAGAGAAGAAATACTTGGTATTGAAATCAACTCAACAAACTCTTTTAAATGTGCATCAGTATTGTCATCTATATATTTTTCATACAAAGGGAGGGATGAATTTACTTTCTCATTTTTGGAAGTTTTAGCATTGCTAATTTGAGCTGTTGAGGTAGTATGAAAGAATAAATTCAAGCCCACAAAAAATAACAGGGTCAATGTTTTTGAAGTAGTCATGGTAATTATATTTTTATTTTAACAGGAAGGCAAAGTGGCATTACAAAAATTTAAAAAGGTATGTGGTGTAGTTATTGAATTTTACTTTTTCGCAGCGCCCTGAAGCTTTAGTTTTAAATTTATTTTTTAAATAAAGCTACTACTATTATATTTCTTTTTTTGCTTCTTTTTTATTTTACTATTCACATTTTTCTCTGAATAAACTAAAGGCAGCACAGCCGCCTTTATCTCCACACTACTCGAAGGGTTAAGCGAATCGCCCGGATTTTTCGCCTCGGTTCTAGATACCCGCTTGGTTACCTATTCAGCGTCCATTATTACCCATCTTTACCCCCGCCTGGTATAGCATTCTTTTTTGCAGCGCTGCTTTTTTGCCGTATGTATCTGTGCAGCCTATAAATATGCTTCCAACCATTTGCCGTTTTTCAGCCTGAGTTTAAAAAATGCCATTTGCAAATTCACTCACCAACCCATCCTTTAAAAACATTTAGTGCAATAAACGAATTGGCAAAATTTGTGTTATCCTCAACACGGCATTTCCTATAACTTTATACCATCTTCAAACTTTACTTTCATTATGAAAATAGCGACCTACAATGTAAATGGTGTGAACGGCAGGCTGCCGGTATTGTTGCGCTGGTTGGCAGAAACAAAGCCGGAAGTGGTGTGCCTGCAGGAATTAAAAGCGCCGGATGAAAAATTTCCTGAAGCGGCTATTTTACAAGCAGGCTATCACGCTATATGGCATGGCCAAAAAAGTTGGAACGGTGTGGCAATATTATCCCGCTTTGGCAAGCCCGAAGAAACGCAAAGGGGGCTTCCCGGGGATGACGAAGATTTGCAAAGCAGATATCTTGAAGCAACCATAAAAGGCATTACCATTGGCTGCCTTTACCTGCCAAACGGCAACCCGTTACCGGGCCCAAAATTTGATTACAAGCTTGCGTGGTTTGAGCGGCTCATAAACTACTCAGGCAAATTATTGAAAGCTGAAAACCCAGTAATAATAACAGGTGATTTTAATGTAATGCCTCCCGCACTTCAGGACGAAAGAGCGCATCATTAACCCAGCGTTCAGGTTTATACACGTCAAGTTCGGTAGGCATTACATTAAAATCACCGGTTATTATTACGGGCTTCTCTGCTCTCAATAATTTGGCTGCGTATGTATGCAGTCGCTCAAACCACGCCAGCTTATAATCATATTTTGGCCCCGGTGCCGGATTGCCATTCGGCAGATAAAGCCCGCACAGCCGGACGGGCTTGCGCCCGATCACCGTCGCCTCGATCCACCGGGTGTGTTCATCCGCGTCATCGCCGGGCAGGCGGCGGGTCACATCCTCCAGCGGCAGTTTCGACAGGATCACCACGCCGTTGAAGCTTTTCATGCCATGCAACTCGACCCGGTAGCCCAGCGAT
>JANLVW010000560.1:0-3414 GCA_031364205.1 Ferruginibacter sp. | reverse complement strand
ATAATAGAAATACTAATAAATATAAAAAAATATATTAAGCCCGGAAACCTTGAAGAAATAAAAATAAAAGCAACAAAATACCTAACAAAAAACGGTTACAAAGTAGATTATACTGAAATTGCAGATGCAGCAACGCTCGAAATTGTTAGCAACTGGGATGGCAAGGTAAAGCTGGTAGCACTTGTGGCAGCCTATTTGAATAACGTTCGTCTTATAGACAACATGATTTTATAACGACAAACAATAGTGAGTGAATGGGCAAAAAAATACTTTATTTATTGCAATACGTAATTTTCTTAGGAGCAGGGATTTTGCTTGTTTGGTGGCAACTGCACAGCATGACTCCCGAGCAGGAATTACAATTTAAAAATGCATTTGCAAAAGCTAATTATTATCTTATAATACCTGTTGTTATCATAAATCTGTTAAGTCATTTAAGCAGATCTATGAGATGGAAATTATTGATGGAACCACTTGGTTACAATCCATCATTAAAAAATGTTTTTGGAGCCACTATGGTTGGCTATCTCGCAAACTCAGCAATACCAAGACTGGGAGAAGTAATTAAATGTACCCTTTTGGCAAAATATGAAAATTTAAAGGCTGACAACCTTATTGGTACAATACTTATTGAAAGAACTTTTGATTTGCTTACTTATGTTTTTTTTATAGTTTTTACTGTAATTATTCAAATTGATATAGTGGGCAGTTTTGTAAAAGAAAAACTTCAGGCTTTTGTTGCTCCTGGAATTATGCCTCTTTGGTTAAAAATATTAATTATATGCCTTACAGTGCTGCTTTTTGTAATAATCATAAAAAAAATATTTTCAATTTATCCAAATAATAAAACTTTACAAAAAATAAAAAGCTTTGGCTCAGGAATTGGCAAAGGATTTATAGCTATAAAAAATTTAAAAAATAAAAGAGCTTTTATATTGCATACCATATTTATATGGAGTATGTATTTATTACAAATTTATATTGGCTTTAAGGCAATGGAAGCTACTGCCTATCTTGACTTAAAAGCTGCATGCTCAGTCTTGTCATTATCAACTTTAGCAATGATAGTAACACCTGGTGGTATAGGATCATTTCCAATATTTGTAAAAGAAACGCTTTTGTTATATTTAATTCAGGATTCTGAGGGCAATGCATTTGGCTGGCTTATTTGGGGAGTAAGTACAGGTATCATAATTGCTGCCGGCTTAATTTCACTGATAGTTTTACCTTATTTAAACAAGAAAAAGTATGCGGGCATCAGCACAAATTCCCAATAAAATTTACGACCGGCAAACATTAAGTAAACAGGTTTTTATCTGGAAAATGCTGGGTAAAAAAATAGTTTTTACTAATGGTGTTTTCGATATAATTCACAAAGGTCATATAGCATCTTTAACTGAAGCAGCGTCGTACGGCGAAATACTTATTGTGGCTATAAATACGAATGCATCTGTAACAAAACTTAAAGGCCCTACCCGACCAGTTAATGATGAAAACGCACGAGCTCTAGTACTGGCTTCCCTTTTGCAAACCGATGCGATCATTTTATTTGAAGAAGATACTCCACTTGAATTAATTAAAGCGGTAATGCCTGATGTATTGGTGAAAGGAGGAGATTATACTGAAGAACAAATTGCAGGAGCAAAAGAAGTAACTGCCAATGGTGGTAAAGTAATAATTGCAAATATTATTGAAGGAATTTCCACAACCGAAATCATCGCAAAAATGATAGGCAATAATTAGAATTTTTTTATAAATAATACCAAATTTTAACTACCCTTTTTAAAAATTGTACTTTCAATTTTTTCATTAAAACAATATAATGTCTCATAAAAAAACAATTGTAAGAGATATAAGCTGGTTATCTTTCAACAGTCGTGTGCTGCAGGAGGCTGCAGACGATTCAGTTCCATTAAAAGAGCGTATAAAATTTCTGGGAATTTTTTCCAATAACCTTGATGAGTTTTTTAGGGTTAGAGTAGCTGGGCTAAAAAAAATGATAGAGCTAGGCAACAAAGCTAAAATGCACCTGGAAGTTGACCCACAACATATATTGGACGAAATTCAGGAAAAAGTAATCACCCAACAAAGGGAGTTTGAAAGAATATGGAAAGAAATTTTGCGGGAATTAAAAAAAGAAAAGATTCAAATCGTTAACGAAAAAAAACTTTCGGTATTACATCAAAAATTTATTCTTGATTATTTTAATGAAGAAGTTCGCAGCTATATTATTCCTTTAATGATTGAAAGTTTACACCAGTTTCCGGTTTTAAACGACAAATCAATCTACCTTGCTTGTAGGCTTGCAAAGCAGGACAGATCAATACCTCAGCGGTTTGCATTGGTATCAGTTCCTACCCGACATCTTTCCAGATTTTTAATTTTACCTGCACGTGGTGAAGAACAATATGTAATTTTACTGGAAGATGTAATTCGTTTTTGTTTACCAAATATTTTCTCCTTTTTTGGTTACGATAGATTCTCATCTCATATTATTAAAGTAACAAGAGATGCTGAAATTGATGTTGACAATGATGTTTCAGGATCACTTATACAAAAAATACAAAAGGGATTAAAAAACAGGAAAAAAGGCAAACCGGTTCGGTTTGTTTATGATAAGGATATTGAGCCTGCATTGCTAACTTATCTCGTAAAAAGACTTGGTCTCACCCATAATGAGAATATGATTCCTGGTGGCAGTATTCATAATTACAAAGATTTTATAAATTTCCCAGAAAGTGTTTTTAAGCAAAAAAATCTTAGAAAAAAATCTTTTACACACCCGCTTTTAAAAAACAGCAACAGTGTAACGGCAGTGGTAATGGAAAAAGATGTAATGCTGCATTTTCCATATCATTCATACGACAGCATTATTGATTTTTTGAGAGAGGCTGCTATTGATCCTGAAGTTGTAAGCATAAAAATAACCTGTTACAGACTTGCATCAAGATCAAAAGTTATTAACGCACTTACCAATGCTGTGCGAAATGGAAAACAGGTAACGGTCATGCTGGAATTAAGGGCCCGTTTTGATGAAGAAGCAAATCTTGAATGGAAAGATGAACTGGAAGAAGCTGGCGTAAAAGTTCTGTTGGGCGTGCCAGATTTCAAAGTTCATGCAAAGCTTTGTCTTATAAAAAAACGGGTAAAAAATGTTACTACACATTACGGCTTTATAAGTACAGGTAACTTAAATGAAAAAACAGCAAAGCTTTACGGCGATCATTGCCTGCTGACATCTGACAGAAATTTAATGGCGGATGTAAACCGAATTTTTACATACTTAGAAAATCCTTCCATAAGATTAGGCTTGCTGAAAGCCTGTAAACTATTAATCGTAGGGCCCGTAAACATGAGGAGGCAAATCAATCAACTCATTAATAAAGAAATAAAATTCGCAAAACATAAAAAACC
>JANLVW010000554.1:0-13128 GCA_031364205.1 Ferruginibacter sp. | reverse complement strand
ATTTTTCAAGTATTTCTTTAATCATATGACCCGCTTCGTTATCCTTTTCTTTTATAACGGATGTTAATGTTACTTCAGAACGGTGGGTAACGTGTTTCTTTTTAATGATTGCTTCAAGAGTTGCAAGTTTGGCGAGGTTTATAGTTGGAATACGAGTTGCTTTACCAAGTAAACCTTCCAATTGTTTTTTACTTAAGCCGCCACGCTCCATATATTGTATGCTGATACTTTTGCAAAAAGTATCTTCGGGTTTGGCCGCTAAAACGGCCTGTATCACCTGAGCAACTATATCAATATCGGAGTTTATTCTTTGCAAGTTGTAAAGTTACTATTTTACACGTGGTAAGCATTTTAAAGAATCACGAATACTAAAATGCAAGAATAGCTGTTACTTTAGTCAGAGAAATAAGTTATTTTTATAAGCAGATTTGGCAGTGTTTAATTTATAAAAATTTAATCCCTTTAAAATATTAACCATGCAACCTAAAGATAGCAACGATATAAAGACTGACTTACGACATGATAATATGGAGTTTTCTGCTGCCACAGATGGCGATGACAAACTCGATGCTGATGATTTTAACCGGGAGGAAGATGGTATAAGCAGTGAAGAACTCGATGCTTTGGAAGAAGACAATGATACAGAAATGGCTGCTGCCTTAAATGCTGTAGAAATGGACAGAATGATTGATGCAGAAAACTTACCGGAAGAAAGTGATGAAGATGATTACTATGATAATGATGAAGAAAAAGAGGAGCAAGAAAGAATTTAATATTTGCGTATTCCCTAACTCTACATGTGGTAACCTTCCAAATTTTGAAACAAATAAATAAAAATATCTGATAAGATTAAAATTGACGGCTAATTAGCCGGCACATCTAATTATGCTTTGAAATAATTATGTTCCTTAAAAATAACATCATAAAAGCCCAGCATTTTTGTTCAAATTATAATTACGTTTCTCACAAACGTATTTATAATAACATTCATTAAATTTATAGAAACGACTTGCTGAGATAATTGCTAATACCTCAACAACTAACGCAACATCGATCGGCATAACAATTAACGGGAATATTAATGTTACCGAAACAGGCAACAGCTGGTTTTCTGATAATATTATGGGTGTATATTTTGAAGCAAATATTTTTTTGAAATCTGCAGGAATAAAAGCAGGAGCAGCATATGGAAATCCTTTTAATATTACCCGCATCGGCCGCTATTTCTGCTTATGGTAAATAAAAAATTATTGATTGGATAAGTTCAGGTAATAAACACAGCAATTAAAATGAGCCGCACCTTAAAATATGTATTGTTTGCAATTGCTATTGTTGTTTTGGCAGCATCTTTATTTGTGTTTAAAGAATACAACCGAAAGCTGACTGATTTAACACACGAAAAACCACAGGAAAAAATTACTGCATCGGCATTAATAGCTGCATTTAAAAATGATGAGGAAAATGCAAATAAAATCTTTTTGGGAAAAACACTGATAATTACCGGTTTAATTACAGAAATAAATAATGAGCAGGATACCTTGCTGAATATTTTTTTAGGTGAAAAAAATACAATTGAAAAAGTAAGTTGCATAATGGACATGCGAAGGAAAGATAGTTTTGTAAAATTATTGCCCGGACAACGAATCTCAATTATAGGATTTTGTACAGGTTACTTGCAGGATGTAGAGATGAACAGATGCGTTATTGCACAATAAAAATAATAAAACAAAAATGAAATCATTAACAGGACTTTGCTTAATACTATTATTAGCCACCAATGCCACATTTGCACAACTAAAATTATATACAAAAGCGGGCAACATTTCCTTTAAATCCAAAACAGCCATTCAAGATATTGAAGCTTTAAATACTAAAGTGCTAAGTGTGTGGGAAACAAATTCAGGAAACATCGAGTTTTCATTACTTATTAAAGGATTTCAATTTGAAAAAGCATTGATGCAGGAACACTTTAATGAGAATTATATGGAAAGTGATAAATACCCAAAAGCGTTATTTAAAGGTGTGGTTGAAAACAGCAAAAATATTTCCTTAATAACAGACAACATCATTAATACAAAAGTAAATGGAATGTTGACGATGCACGGTATTTCCAGGGAAATTTCCATACCGGCAGTCATAAAAATAAAGAACAAAGAGGTAAGCGCTACTACCAGTTTTGCTGTTTTGCTGGAAGATTACAATATAAAAATACCGGCAGTTGTTGCAGAGAAAATCAGTAAAAAAATAAATATTCAAATAAATATCCCGGCTTATAAACAGCTTACCACAAAATAAAACTATGAAGACAATTTTACTGCTAAGTTTTTTATGCCTTAATTTAAAAACAGTTTCAGCTCAGGACAGTTCATTATTAAAAGCTATAGAAGATACCTTACCTGTAACTGAAAAAGTAACAGGTGCTTTTAAATCAACAAGAGTTATAAATGCACATTCTGTTGAAATGCTTGCCCGAGGTGCTATGGATTTTAGAATATTGCACCGTTTTGGTTTTGTAAGCGATGGTGTAAAACAGCTTTTTGGTTTGGATGCTGCATCTTTCCGTATGGGTTTTGATTTTGGTATCACCGATAATTTAACCATTGGTTTTGGCCGTAGCACTTTTAGAAAAGAATTGGATGCTTTTGTAAAGACAAGAATATTTCAGCAAACAAAAGGAGCAAAAACAATTCCATTCTCTTTGGTAACAGCTGTTGGTTATACCATATACACCCAAGAGGTTGTAGGTAGTAAAAATCCTTCAGTTGTTGACAGATCTGCTTATTATATACAGTTAATCGCAGGCCGAAAATTTAGCAGTAAATTTTCGTTACAACTAAGTCCCATCTTAATACACACCAATATTCCTTTTGTAATAACAGATGACAGAAATATTTTTGCCATGGGTGGCGGAGCAAGATTTAAAGTAAGTAAACGTACTGCCATAACACTGGATTATCATCATCCATTTGGGCACTTCGCTGATAACTATACTAGTCCTCTTTCATTAGGTGTAGATATTGAAACCGGAGGCCACGTATTTCAACTTCATTTTTCAAATGCAACAGGGTTAAACGAGCGTGCATACATTACCCAAACCACAGGAAATTTTTTTAAAGGAGATGCTCGGTTAGGTTTCAACTTATCCAGAATGTTTAAAGTGGGCAGAAAAAAGAAAGCTATAGCAATACCCGAAGCACAACTTAAATGATAACCTTAAATATTAATATTTGATGGTAAAATAACTGTAATGTATTTTTATGGTATAAGCCAATTCGCCTGTATTATTTCCTCCTTATTGTATTTAAATTCGGCTCTCATATTGCCTTTACTGTTTAGCCATAACCACTCTACCCAGTTTATTTTTGTAACCACTACACCAAAGTTTTTTCTCCCCATTTCGCTTTCTTCTAAAGATGGATTATCGCCATCAATTTCTGGAAAACGGCCACTTGTTGGCACATTGCTTTTGGAGGATGGAGCATCATAACCAAGATATGTTTTTCTGCTGCTTACATTGGTTTTGCTCCAGGCATTGTCAGCAATTAAATTGTTGTGGTGTAATGTTGCAGTGCCACTTGCTCTTATTTGAACCCTTGCATTAGCATCATAAAAATGCCAGGTCGTTTTAGCATTTTTTTTAAGATTATTCCATTTTACACTTCGTACATCTGTATGAAATGTAAGTTCTTTATTAGCTGTGTTTGCGGCTCTTAATACTACGGTCCTTATGGTTATTCCTTCTTCCTGTAAGTTTGCTACCGCCGGCGTGTGCAATGGATCCCTACTTTTTACTGCGCCATTTAATAGGCGTACCCAGCAATCTTTTTCAATATCTTCCAGCGTGTATTTTATGCCGTTTACTACTATCGTATTTTCCAATTTTATTATAAAGGTATTTTTATATTTTTTTGTCCTTTTACGTGAACCGAAACTAATACACATTTACCTTCCTCACTTGTTTCAAAAGCAATTCCTTCTTTAATTTCATCGTAAACAGAAATTGATTTACCGGTTTTATTTAAATATGTTTCTGTAGCTTTTTTAATGGTTGGATATTGAACTTTTATGTAGGCCAAAGTGCTGCCGCAGCCAACCTGTGTTGATGTTTTAAATGACGGTGATGTGGTAGAGATCTGTTTTATTTTTTTACCCTCTTTTCGGTTACTGAATATTGCTGTTGTAAAATATTGAACCGTATCAATTTTATTTGCTTTCCATTGCAACATCAAATTGTTTTTTGATGTATCAGCAGCTGCTGGGTCTCCCATTATTTCCAAGGCTTCATCAAACCCTAGGTTAATCATTAACTGTGCAATTTTATCTCCGGCAAATATTGTATCGTTGGCAAGCGAGGCTACAAGCTTACTGGTTGAATCTGCTTTTTTTGCTGAGTCTGCTGCTGATAAAGCAATCACAGTAATTTTCGCAATGCTGTCACTTTTTATAACCATTTGTTCCTTTACATTTTGATTGCAGGAAAATAAAAGAGCGCAAATAGGTAAAACTAAGAAGGTAAAAAACTTCATTTGTAAAGATTAAATAATGATCAAAAAATAATTGATTAAAACAATACAGAAAAACATCGTACAATAATAAAGCCGCAGTTTAGCTAACTGCGGCTTTAATTTATACAATCAAAAATTTATTTATGATCCACAAGCTTCACAACCTTCAGGGTTATCAAGCGAGCAGGATATTGCCGCTACTTTCTCATCTTTTGTTTGGTTTAAAACTGCTGCATCAACTGTAAATTTAATTGCATCAGCAGCAGCTTTTGTTCTTAAATAATACATACCTGTTTTCAGTCCCCTTTTCCAGGTATAAAAATGCATTGATGAAAGCTTTGCAAAATTAGGTTGCTCAACAAATAAGTTTAATGATTGAGACTGGCAAATAAATGCACCTCTGTCGGCAGACATATCGATAATTGTTTTTTGTTTTATTTCCCAAACTGTTTTGTAAATTTCTTTTAAGTCCGCTGGTATTTCTTCGATATTTTGCACAGAACCATTGGCTGCAATTATACGTTGCTTCATATTATCGTTCCACAAATTAAGCTTACCAAGATCTTTTAATAAATGCTTGTTTACCACGGCAAATTCACCACTTAAAACCCGACGATTATAAATATTGGAAGTATATGGTTCAAAACATTCGTTGTTACCTAATATTTGTGACGTAGAAGCTGTAGGCATTGGTGCCAATAATAAGGAATTTCTTACACCGTGTTCCATAACTTGTTTGCGTAAACCTTCCCAATCATGACGATCACTTGGCGCAACATCCCACAAATCAAACTGAAACTTTCCTTCACTTAATGGTGATCCCTTAAACGTTTCGTAAGCACCATCTTTTTTTGCAAGCTCACAACTGGATGTCATCGCTGCAAAATAAATAGTTTCAAAAATATTTTTGTTTAACAGCTTTGCTATATCGCTTTCAAAAGGTAAGCCCAACATCATGTACACATCAGCCAAACCCTGCACGCCAATACCTATGGGTCTGTGGCGAACATTGCTTCTTTCTGTTTCAGGTATCGGATAATAATTTCCATCAATAACCTTGTTCAAATTGCGGGTAACAATTTTTGTTACCTCTACCAACTTTTCAAAATTAAATTTATTGCCTTCTACAAATCGTGGTAAAGAAAGTGAAGCCAAATTACAAACCGCTGTTTCTTTATCATCACTGTACTCAATAATTTCTGTACATAAATTACTGCAACGAATTGTTCCTAAATTTTTCTGGTTACTTTTTGCGTTTGCTGCATCCTTATACAACACATATGGAGTTCCTGTTTCTATTTGAGATTCCAATACAGCATTCCATAATTCTCTTGCCTGTATGGTTTTTTTTGCTTTGCCTTCCTGCTCATATTTTGTATACAACGCTTCAAACTCTTCACCGTGGGTTGTGTGTAGGTTTGCTGCTTCGTTGGGACAAAACAAACTCCACTCGCTATCAGCTTCTACACGCTTCATAAATAAATCGGGTATCCACAACGCAAGAAATAAATCTCTTGCACGCATTTCTTCTTTACCGTGGTTTTTTCTCAGCTCCAAAAACTCAAACACATCCGCGTGCCACGGTTCTAAATAAACAGAAAATGCACCTTTTCTTTTTCCACCGCCCTGGTCTACATAACGGGCAGTATCATTAAACACACGAAGCATTGGAATAATGCCGTTTGATGTACCGTTTGTTCCTTTAATATAACTTCCTGTAGCTCTTACGTTGTGAATGTTTAAGCCTATACCACCCGCAGACTGCGAAATCATTGCACAGTCTTTCAGTGTATCGTAAATACCTGAAATGCTGTCTTCCTTCATGCTTAATAAGAAGCAACTGCTCATTTGTGGTTTTGGTGTGCCTGCATTAAACAAAGTAGGTGTGGCATGAATGAACCATTTTTCACTCATTAGGTTATATGTTTCAATGGCAGCTTCTACATCTGTTTTGTGTATGCCCAAAGCCACACGCATAAATAAATGCTGCGGACGCTCCGTAATTTTTCCGTTTACTTTTAACAAGTAAGATTTCTCCAACGTTTTGAAACCGAAGAAATCAAAATGATAATCTCTTTCATAGATGATGGTGGCATCTAATAGGTCTGCGTTTTCTTTTATAACGCCATACACATCATCTGCCAACAAAGGCGCATGCGTATTTGTTTTGTTGTCTATATAATTATATAACAACTCAGCAGTTTCACTGAAAGATTTTTTAGTGTTTTTGTGCAGGTTACTCACCGCTATTCTTGCAGCCAATACAGCAAAGTCAGGGTGCCTTGTTGTAAAAGATGCTGAAGTTTCAGCAGCAAGGTTATCCAATTCTGTTGTAGTAACATTGTTATAAATACCCGCAACCACTTTTTTGGCAATTTCAATTACGTCTTCACTTTTTAACTGAAGCCCATAACTTAGTTTCATTACCCTTGATGTGATTTTATCAAAGTGTACTGCTTCTTTTTTGCCGCTTCTTTTTATTACCTGCATATCTAAGGTATTGAGATGTTAGTATTGAGTATTGAGATATTACCCTATAATTGTTGTTCTTTTAATTTATTTGAAAATGTAAAAAGCATTTTTTGAATTTCTTCAATCAAATTGAAAATTTCTTCAGCTGCTTTTATATATTTTAATTCTATGGCTATTATTAATTGTGTTTCAACTTCATAACAAGATCCTGTTGCTATTGCTATAAACTGTATAAACTCTTTACTGCTATTTCGACCTGCTCCTTCGGCAATGTTTGATGGTATTGAAACACTTGCTCTTCTTATCTGATTGGTTAATCCAAATTTTTCTTCTACTGGAAAAACTAATGTGATTTCATAAATTAATTTGGTTAGTTCTACAGCTTTCTGCCAAACTTTTAAATCTTTATATCTATGCATGACTTTCTGAGTATCTTAATAACTCCTTTGTGTTAAAACAACTATGAATTTAGATATCTCAATACTCAATACTAACATCTCAATACTGCTTTAAAAATCCTCATCCATACTAAACACCTTACTTGCATTTTCCTTAACACCTGATTTTTGGTATTCGCCTACACGTTTTTCGAAGAAATTAGTTTTGCCCTGCAAAGAAATAAGTTCCATAAAATCAAATGGATTTATGGCGTGGTAAATTTTACTGCAATCCAGGGCTACTAATAACCGGTCTGCTACAAATTCAATGTAATCGCACATTAATTTTGAGTTCATTCCTATTAGCCCGACAGGCAAGGCATCAGTAACAAATTCTTTCTCTATTTCTACAGCGTCTCTAATGATTTGTGTAACGGTTTCTTTTGGTAAAGGGTTTTCTAAATGCTGTGTATAAAGCATACATGCAAAATCGCAGTGCAAACCCTCATCTCTGCTGATAAGTTCATTTGCAAATGCAAGGCCAGGCATTAAACCTCTTTTCTTTAACCAATAAATTGAACAAAAAGAACCTGAAAAAAATATTCCTTCTACAGCGGCGAAAGCAATAAGTCTTTCAGCAAATGTCCCTTTATCAATCCAACGCAAAGCCCACTCGGCTTTTTTCTGCACACATTCAATAGTATCGATGGCTCTTAGTAACCTGTCTTTTTCAATAACATCTTTAATGTAAGTATCTATTAATAAAGAGTAAGCTTCACTGTGTATATTTTCTATCATCACCTGAAAACCATACATACAGCGGGCTTCAGGGTATTGTACTTCTTTTAAAAAGTTTACTGCTAGGTTTTCGTTTACGATACCATCGCTGGCAGCAAAAAATGCAAGCACATGTTTTATAAAAAAACGCTCGTCTTCTGTAAGTTTGTTTGCCCAATCCTGTACATCAGTTGTAAGGTCGAGTTCTTCTGCTGTCCAAAAACTTGCCTCTGCCTGTTTGTACATTTGCCATATATCCTGATGCTTAATTGGGAAAAGTACAAAGCGGTCTTTATTATCAGCTAAAAGCGGTTCGATGTGCATTCTTGTGTTTTTTGAAATGTTTTGGTTGTTGTAAAAGGTATTTATCGGAGAGAACAGAAAATTACCAAAATATCATTTGTCTATCCTTCCTAAACAATATTACTAATCATTTTATACATAATTTTTTATTAGTTTTTCACAACATGTTTACAAAATAAGGAGATGCAATATGGACACAGCATGCAGACAAAATAATTAGTTTTCCACTAAGGAAATGCACATTATATGGATAACTTTTATGTTGTTATCTGTTTAATTTTTGGTAGTATAATTGTTATACTTATTAAGTAATTTTTATTTTTAATTAAAAACCAATATCATGGCTACACTCAAAGCAATTTTATTTTCAGGAATTATTATTTTATCTCTATCACAGTGCAAACAATCTACCACAACAACGAGCCCGCAAAAGCAGTCATTGCCTCAAATGACAAAAGAGGAAGGCCAAATAATTACAACCCGTGAAATTAGTGTTTGGGAATATTCTAAAACAAAGCAGCTTGATAAATTACGTGAAATACTTGCAGACGATTATACAGGATACTTTGTGACCGGTAATATGCAGCCAAGTGATGTAATAAATTTATTAAGAAATTCAACATTTACTTCTTATCATTTATCTAATATAAATGTAAAACCAATTGCAGAAAATGTGGCTATTATTTCTTATCATGTTATGCAGGATGTAACAGGTGCAGACGGTATAAAGTGGGTGCCGGAATTGGCTGCTGCCTCAACCTATGTAAAAAGAAACGGAGTTTGGTATTCAGTATTTTACCAGGAAATGCCATTAAATTAAAACGCAAAAAAGGCTTTGATGCAATGTAAAGTCGGTCTTTGCCAAATATTTTTTCATAAATTTATAGTTCAATCTTAACTATGAAAAAAACATTTACATTCATACTCTTTTGTCTCTCACATTATTTTTTAGCTGCACAAACCTTTTCTGCTGAACAGGCGGCAAAAAAAGTGGGGGACAGCATAAAAGTATGCGATAAAATATACGGCGGTCGATTTTTTGAAACTTCAAACGGATCCCCTACATTATTGAATATGGGGGCAGTATATCCCGCAAGCCCAATTACTATTATGATACTTGGAGATGTGAGAGCCAAAATGGGTTACACACCGGAGCTGCAATTAAAAGATAAAAATGTATGCGTGTTAGGTAAGGTTATATTGTTTAAAGAAAAGCCTGAAATAATAGTTTACAATATTTCGCAAATACAAGTTCAATAATAAAAGATATTCATGCAATATAAAAGTGTACTCAATCGGTGAGTACACTTTTTTCATATCTTTTTATCATGCCGTTGTTGGTATAAATTTTAAGGAGATAGAGTTAACACAATGTCTTGTATTTTTTTCAGTAAGCCTTTCTCCTGTAAAAACATGGCCCAAGTGAGCACCACAATTATTGCAGATTATTTCAACCCTTCTTCCATCTGCATCAGGCACTTTTTTTACTGCTCCGCTTATTTCATCATCAAAACTCGGCCAACCACAATGGCTGTCAAACTTATCATTTGAAATATAAAGTGGTGCATCGCATCTGCGGCAATGGTAAATGCCTTCTACTTTGTTATCGTTGTACTCGCCTGTAAAAGGCCTTTCGGTTCCTTTTTTTAAAATTACATATTCTTCCTCAGGTGTAAGTTTGTTATAATTCATATAATATTTTTTTTATTACGCAGTACAAATAGCATGCTGCTTTACAAAATATCTTCTATATTCCTTTTAATGTTATTGGCCATTAAATCTGTCGGTAAATCATTATCATCTTCTCCAAAAGGATCCTCAATTTCTTCAGCAATAAGTTCCAGACTTACCAGCACATAAAAAACAAATGCCACTACTGGTATAATTAAATACCCTAAAGTAAAAACATGCCCAAACGGCAAAGTCATAACATAAATAAAAATAAACTTTTTTATAAATGTGCTGTACGAAAACGGAATAGGTGTATTTTTTATACGCTCGCAACCGCCACAAATATCTGTAAAGGACTGTAGCTCGCTGTTTAAAAAAATAAGCTGTTCGCCACTTATCTTTTTTTGCTGTAAAAGCTCATTTACACGCATATAAATTTGTGCACTTATTTGGTTGGGTATGTGTTTGGTTTCATCAATATGTACAGATTTAGGGGTATGTACATCCTGCTTAAAAAGCGATGTGGCGGTACTTTCAGCTTTTAAGTGATCGTGCAAGGCAAGCGCATAAGCCGGTATTGTTTTTCTAAAAAACTTTCTTTCATCCAATTC
Organism: Ferruginibacter sp.; assembly: GCA_031364205.1. Taxonomy (GTDB): domain Bacteria; phylum Bacteroidota; class Bacteroidia; order Chitinophagales; family Chitinophagaceae; genus Ferruginibacter. The sequence continues at coordinate 2,412 of JANLVW010000554.1, read as the reverse complement.
ATTAGTAGGAAGAATAGCGTTTAATTTCATAGCAAGGTTTCGGCTGTTATTGGTGAGCGTTCCCCACAGTTTTCGGCCTTCCCACCATTTATCATAGGCAGTATTTGTACGAAATACTAGTAAAATAGAAATGGCAAAACCAAGCAGGCTGTGCATTACATCTATATTTTGCAGTGTGCTTTTTTCAGTAATATGTCGGTACTCCAGTTCAAAATAAGCAACTCCGGCAGCATACAAACAGTAGAGTATTAAAAAAGGAAAAAGTTTGCGAAAGGTATCTCCCTTGCGAATTTTAAAAATGTATAAAAAGGGATTTTTTTGATTGTATGGAATCATGTAATAATTATTTGATTAAATATACGGCGATAAAAAAACGGCACTTGCCGGTGACGTTCTTAATGCTGATAATTATCTTCCTCTGCTAAAACTTTTTTGTCCTTCATTGCTGGTAAACTGTTTTGGTCTGCCCTGGTTATTACCACCTCGGGAAGCGCCACCAAAGCTGCGTTGTGGTCTTACCTGTTGTTTAGGTCTGCCCTGTATACCGTTAAAAGTTATGTGGTATGGGTGATTGCTGTTCAAAGGAATTTGCTTGCCTATAAGTTTATGAATATCTCTTAGTGCTTCAGTTTCTTCCGCTTCGCAAAATGAAAAAGAAATACCGCTTGCGCCTGCTCGGCCTGTACGGCCAATGCGGTGAACGTAGGTTTCAGCAATATCCGGCAACTCATAATTAATTACATGCGTAAGGTCATCAACATCTATACCTCTTGCCGCAATATCTGTTGCAACCAATATTCTGGTAGATCTGTTTTTAAAATTAGACAGCGCTCTTTGCCTTGCATTCTGCGATTTGTTACCATGTATAGCTTCTGCAGAAATACCAAGTTTGATAAGATCTTTAACTACTTTATCTGCACCATGTTTAGTACGGGTAAATACCAGTGCTGTTTCAATAGATTGATCAGATAATATGAATTTGAGTAGAGCGGCCTTGTTTTGTTTTTCAACAAAGTAAAGCGATTGGGTAATGGTTTCTGCAGTAGATGAAGCAGGTGTAACTTCTACTTTTTCAGGATTCGTAAGAATGCTGTTTGCCAATGATTGAATTTCTGCAGGCATAGTTGCAGAGAAAAAAAGCGTTTGTCTTTTTACAGGCAACTTGGTGATCACTCTTTTTACATCATGCACAAAACCCATATCCAACATACGGTCAGCTTCATCCAAAACAAAAATTTCCACTTCTCTTAAATTAATAAAACCTTGGTTCATCAAATCTAATAATCTGCCTGGAGTTGCTACTAATATATCAACTCCTCTTTTGAGTTCGCTCACTTGTGCTCCCTGGTTTACGCCACCAAAAACCACCAGGTTTTTGAGTCGAAGATTAGCGCCATAGGCATTAAAACTTTCCTGTATCTGTATAGCAAGTTCTCTTGTTGGCGTTAATATCAACGCTCGAATAGGGCGCTGCCCTGCACTCTGCATTGTTTTTGGTTTTGCCAGTTGCTGCAGCATCGGTAATGCAAAAGCAGCTGTTTTACCTGTACCGGTTTGTGCACAACCAAGCAAATCTCTGCCTGCCAGTATAAAAGGAATGGCGCCTTGTTGAATGGGTGTAGGCTTTGTATAGCCTTCAGTATCAAGCGCATCAAGAATGGGCTTAATAAGATTTAAGTCTGTAAATAACAAAATATGTTGTTTTAATAAATGAATGCGGAAATGAAGACTTGCTTCATCACTAAAAATGGAGAATGCTTATGTTCGTAAAGCATCTTATTGGGGAAGTGTATTAAATAAAAATCTACAATAAATATCCTGGCTTTTAATGCCGCTATGATAATGAACTTCTGTAAAGATATGGCTTATATCAAATTATGCCACAAAAATAATTTCCATATATACCATTTATAATTTTAATGTTCCATTCATCAAATTATAAATAAATAATTATTTATTTATATCCTCATTATCAATAGTTTAATAAAATACATCGCCAACTACCATAAAATAAAAGGTATTATGTGTTGCATAGTACCAAACTAAACCTATCTTTGTTTTATTAAACTGAGAAGAAGAACCAATAAAACTTTAAGATATGAATATTGATAACACAGCAAGCCAGATGCGAAAAGGGGTTTTGGAGTTTTGCATATTGTCTGTAATAAAACAGGGAGAAGCTTACCCCTCAGATATTATTGACAAAATGAAAGCAGCTAACCTCAACATTTTTGAAGGCACCCTGTACCCTTTGCTTACAAGATTAAAAAATGCAGAACTGCTTACTTACAGATGGGTAGAAAGCAACAGCGGACCGCCACGAAAGTATTTTCTGCTTACAGAAAAGGGTCAGATTTTTACAAAGAACTCGAAGCCACCTGGAATGAACTTGCCAATGCTGTAACTGCACTA
>JANLVW010000535.1:0-1325 GCA_031364205.1 Ferruginibacter sp. | reverse complement strand
CTTTATCGATAAATAAATTTTTATCAATAATGCTTTGCATAACCCTATGTACCATCACATCTGGATATCTCCGTATCGGAGATGTAAAATGACAGTAATTTTCGAAACCCAATCCGTAATGGCCTACATTTTCTGACGTATATTTTGCCTTAGCCATAGTGCGGATTCCCAACTGACCAAGCACATGTTCTTCCGTAGTTCCCTTTACTTCTATTAATAAATTATTAAAGGATTTTGCAATGGTTTTTTCATCCGTCATATCAAACTCATACCCGCATTTTTTTGCAAAAGCAACAAATGGTTTTAGTTTTTCAGGGTCAGGGTCCTCATGCGTTCTGTACGAAAAAGGAATTGGTTCTTTGTTTACTTTTATTTTAGAAACGTACTCCGCAACAGTCCGGTTGGCAAGCAACATAAACTCTTCAACAAGTTTGTTTGCATCTCTGCTTTCCTTAATCATTATACCAACGGGTTTACCATTTTCATCCAGTTTAAATTTTACTTCCTGCGATGAAAAATTAATGGCACCGTTATCAAAACGCTCTTTTCTAAATTGCTTGGCCAAACCATCTAATAGTAAAATGGGTTTATTGTGCAATCCATCTTCTGTTTCAATAATTTTTTGTACTTCTTCGTAGGAAAAACGATGGTTGCTATGTATTACTGTACGACCAATCCATTTGTGTTTAATTTCAGCACGGTTGTTTATCTGAAACACAACCGAGAAGGTATATTTATCTTCATTTGGCCTTAGTGAACAAAGTTCATTTGATATTTTTTCAGGTAACATTGGGTTTACCCTGTCAGGCAGGTAAACACTTGTAGCTCGCTCGTATGCAGCTTTATCAATAATGCTTCCCGGTGTTACAAAATGGCTAACATCTGCAATGTGAACACCTATTTCATAATTACCATTATCTAAATTGCGGATAGAAATGGCATCATCAAAATCCTTTGCATCTACAGGGTCAATCGTAAAAGTGAGAATATCCCTGCAGTCTTTTCTTTTCTTTAATTCTTCTCTGGAAATGTTTGGCAACAATGCATCTGCAGCCTTTAAAACTGCATCATCAAACTGTAGGGGGAAACCTGCATGCACAATAATTTCTTTCATTGCCATGTCAGCTTCATTTTCCGCAGTCATAACCGCAATTATTTCACCTTCGGGTTTTTTATCGCTCTTATCCCATTTTAAAAATTTTGCAACTACTCTATCTCCATCTTTTGCCCCATTCAATCTGCTAAAATCTATATGAAAATCGGGCATTGGGCTATTGCCACCTGCTATAAAAAATGCCGATTTTTCCTTGATTGAAATATTGCCT
>JANLVW010000509.1:0-1162 GCA_031364205.1 Ferruginibacter sp. | reverse complement strand
TTCATCGTTCATAGTTAGTTTGCTTAACTTTAAAATTCAAATTTAGTTTAAATGGATACAAGTGAACTAACAGCACAAATGCGCACCTATTTTGAAACAGGCGTTACTAAAACCTACGATTTTAGAATAAAGCAATTGCAGAAACTAAAAGCTACGGTTCAGAAATATGAGATAGAAATATTTGAGGCTTTATATAAAGATTTACATAAAAGCAAAGAAGAATGCTGGATAACAGAAAACGGTTTTTTTCTTTCAGAAATAGGCGTTGCAATAAAAAAATTAAGTAGTTGTATGAAGCCTGAAAAAGTAGGTACCAATCTTTTAAATATCCCATCAAGAAGTTTTATTATGCCTGAACCATTGGGTGTAGTATTGATTATAAGCCCATGGAATTATCCTTTTCAATTATTGCTGACGCCGCTTATTGGGGCTATTGCTGCAGGAAATTGCGTAGTGCTTAAGCCGTCAGAACTTGCTCCGGCAACAGCTGCCATTATTAAAATAATTATTGAGGAAACATTTGAACCGGCTTATATTTTTTATGCTGAGGGAGATGGTGCAACTGTAGTGCCTGAGCTGATGAATAATTTTATTTTTGACCATGTTTTTTATACAGGAAGTACTGCCGTTGGCAAAAGTGTTTATGAGCTTGCCGCAAAAAACTTAGTGCCGGTAACTTTGGAACTTGGCGGCAAAAGCCCCTGCATTGTTGAAGCAGATGCAGATATAAAAACTGCGGCAAAACGTATTGCCATGCCAAAGTTTTCCAACGCTGGACAAATGTGTGTAGCTCCGGATTATTTGCTTGTGCACCAATCTGTAAAAGAAGAACTTGTAAGTGAATTAAAAAAGGTCATTCATGATTTTTTTGGTGATGATGCACAAAAAAGTGATTATTATGGAAGAATAATTAATGAAAAACAATTTACAAGACTGGAGAAATATTTAAGCAACGGAAAACTTTTAACCGGTGGAAAAACTGATAAAGCCAACCTGTTTATTGAACCTACTTTACTGGAAATAAATGATGTGAATAATGCTGTAATGCAGGAAGAAATATTCGGACCTATATTACCCATTATTGCTTTTACTGAAATGAAAGAAGCCCTTGCAATTATTAATAAAAATAAAAATCCATTGGCTATGTATGTATTTACATCAT
>JANLVW010000487.1:0-1463 GCA_031364205.1 Ferruginibacter sp. | reverse complement strand
TTCACATGGAAGAAGATGCCGGCAAAAGCATACACGATCTTTTTGAAAACCACACAGCCATTGATCTTAACCGAGCCGGCACAGCTTTGCTGGAAATTGTAACCGAGCCAGATTTAAGCAGTGCCGACGAGGCATTTAATTATATAACAGCATTACGAAAATTGGTGCGTTGGTTGGATGTATGTGACGGCAATATGGAAGAAGGTAGTTTAAGATGCGATGCAAATATTTCTGTGAGGTTAAAAAGCGAAATAAAATTGGGAACGAGAGTAGAAGTTAAAAATTTAAACAGCATTCGCAATGTAAAAAAGGCGATAGAAATTGAAGTAGATCGATTAATTGGTATTGTAGAAAATGGTGAAAAAGTCATTCAGGAAACAAGAAGTTTTAATGCAGACAACAATACTACATTTTCATTGCGCAGCAAAGAAGATGCAGACGATTACCGCTATTTTCCAGAGCCTGATTTACCTCCGTTTAACATCACAAAAGAATACATAAACACTATTAAGAATGCAATGCCCGAGTTGCCCACTGTATTGCAGGAAAAATATATAGATGCACACGGGCTTACTGCGTATGAGGCGGCACGAATTTGTGATGACAAAGAAAATGCTTTTCTGTACGAAACCGTTGCAGCCCAAACCGACAATTATAAAACTACCGCCAACTGGGTAACAGGGCCCATTAAAAATTATTGTAACGAAAACAATTGCAGCATGAAGGATTTTCCGTTGAATGCAACTCAGATTGCCACATTAATAAATTTTACAGATACCGGAAAGGTGCATTACAATGTTGCATCTACCAAATTAATGTATGCGATGCTGAATGATAAAACTGCTTTGCCTGAAAGCCTTGCTGCATCTATGAATTTATTTCAGGAAAACAATACAGATGCTATGGAAAATTGGGTAAATGAAACGCTGCTCTCCATGCCTGAAAAGGTAAGAGAATACAAATCAGGTAAAAAAGGTTTATTAGGATTGTTTGCAGGACAGGTAAAAAAACTTAGTAAAGGGAAAGCAGATATGGAAGCCGTTAATAAAATGCTGGAATCAAAGTTGAAAGTTGATGATTGATAGTTGCCAGTTTGCAATTTGTGAGTGGTCATTTTAAAGGCGGTAGTTATTAGAAATTTTATTTTTTATTTATAAATGAGTTTAATGAAAAAGTTATTAGTTGGAATTTTGATGATTGCAGGGACAATTTCCTGCAATGAGAAAACAGAAAAAGGAAAATTTACTGTAACAGGAGATGTAAAAAATTCAGTTGATCAAAAAATATTTTTGGAGCAATTGTATTTCAGCCAGAAAGATCCCGAAGTAATTGATACAGGTGAAATAAAAAACGGAAAATTTACCGTTAGTGGAATAGCCCCGGAGGAAGGTTTATACAGATTGCGGTTTCAGAAACAGGAAACAGGTTACATTTTTATAAATGATGCTCCTAAAATTATTTTT
>JANLVW010000423.1:0-1447 GCA_031364205.1 Ferruginibacter sp. | reverse complement strand
CGTTTTTTTTGTAAAGCGCTACTGCTTCAGGTTGTGATTTTACAGTTTCTAATATGGCAGAAGAAAATTTTTTTTCAATAGCCCAATTTTCTAATTCCTGTAAAACCTTGGTGGCTGCGCCTTTGGCTCTGTGTGAAGGTTTTACAAACATGCGCTTTATCTCTACAGTTGTTTCATCGTATTGCTTATAAGCACCACAACCAACAGGTTCATCATCATCAAAACAAACTACAGCATTTTTTATGCCGTCAAGTTTATTAAACTGTGCATAAAAAGCGTGATCCTGTCCATCTCTTTCCGCTAAAAATGTGTCAAGCATTGCCACTAATTCTCTAAAATAAATATTATCAGAGTCTGTTCTTTGTATTAAAAACATGTGGGTTGTTTGTTGGTGTGTCTCAGATACAAAACTAATTTCTTCCCCTGCTTTTTATTTCATCACGTATGGCGATGGCTCTAATGTAATCTTCACTTTCTAAAACTTCAGTTAGGAGTATATTAAGTTCTTCTAAACTCATTGTACGCAGACTGTCATTTTTACCAATACTGCTTGCAGGTATATTGGCTGACATTTCCTGTTTAGGATTATTTTCTTCATCCATCATAACACCTGCCTGGTCTAAAATATTATCATAGGTATAAATTGGGCAACCAAATCGTACGGCAAGTGCAAGTGCATCAGAGGTACGGGAATCTATTTCAACAGTATCGTTTTCTGAACTGCAAACTAGTTTTGAATAAAATATGCCTTCCTGCAAATCGTTTATGACAATTTCGTGCATATTTACATTAAAGGCCGTCATGAAATTTTTCATAAGATCATGTGTAAGAGGACGGCTCGGGCTCATTCTTTCAAGAGCTACAGCAATTGCCTGTGCTTCAAAACCACCTATAACTATTGGTAATCTTCTCAGTCCATTAATTTCTCCCAAGACAACTGCGTAAGATTGTGTTTGAGTAATGCTGTGCGAAAGTGCAACTATTTCTAATTCTATTTTCTTCATGAATTTTTCTAAAAAGCAAATATAAAAACAAAAGCCTTTCCAATGTTAAAGGAAAGGCTTAAAATATATTTTAACCTGAAAACATTAGGATGCTTTTAATTTTTTTACTGCTTCAATAATCTTTGGCATCACCTCAAATGCATCGCCTACGATGCCATAATCAGCAGCTTTAAAAAAAGGAGCTTCGGGGTCTTTGTTTATAACCACAATTGTTTTACTGCGGTTTACACCGGCAAGATGTTGTATGGCGCCTGATATACCAACTGCAATATATAGATTTGGCGCAATGGCAAGTCCTGTCTGTCCCACATGTTCATGGTGTGGACGCCAGTTGATATCTGCAACAGGTCTGCTACAAGCCGTAGCTGCACCCAATAAATGTGCTAAATCTATATATTGCAGTTGGTATATCAGGCGCCATACAACATCTTGCCGGTGTAAAC
>JANLVW010000414.1:0-2490 GCA_031364205.1 Ferruginibacter sp. | reverse complement strand
ATTCGTACTGTATATAACCATAACATGTATTTGGATTTGTAGGCATTATGCCAAGTTTTATCAAAGCCTTTATGTGAGATTTAAAATGAAGTGCATTCTTACATATATCGATGAAGGATTGTGGCTCTGTTATAAAGTGATCTGCCGGGGCACATATAAGATTAGCATTGGGATCTAGCTCGTGTAATTTATAAGAAATATATGCAATGCAGGGTGCTGTATTTTTGCGGGATGGCTCACAAAGAATATTCTTCTCAACCTGATCCGGCAATTGTTCTTTTACGATGTGTAAGTATTGGGTAGAAGTAACAATATAAATATTTTCGGGGGGAATAAATTGTATAAACCGGTCGTATGTTGACTGTATTAATGTGCGCCCAATATTTAAAATATCTAAAAACTGTTTTGGCATATCTGTTCTGCTCATTGGCCAAAACCTACTACCTATACCACCGGCCATAATGGCTACATAATTGTGTTTGTTCATTTAAAATACTTAATTTTTGAATTAGAAAAACTGAATGCTTAATTTTTTGTAAATAACAAAACAAAACCATGTCCTAATTAATTGGAAAAACTATTTATAAAATACCTTCTTTAATTAAATCGTGCAAATGTAAAATACCGGCGTATTTTTTATTATTCATAACTACTATTTGGGTAATGTTAAAAACCTTCATTATTTCCAAAGCTTCAACCGCAAGCAAATTTTCTTGGATCATCTTTGGATTTATAGACATTATATCTTTCGCTTTTAAATTAATAAAATTATCATACTTTTCAAACATCCTGCGCACATCACCATCAGTTACAATTCCTATTGGGTTTTCATCTTTATCTAAAATTACTGTAGCGCCAAGGCGTTTTTTTGAAATTTCAACAATAACATTTTTAATACTTTCACCCTCGCTTACAAAAGGTTTTTCGTGAAGCTTTATTAAATCCCCGCATTTTAAATATATTCTTTTGCCAAGAGCACCACCGGGGTGAAACCTTGCAAAATCGATTGTTTTAAAGTCTTTCACTTCTATAAGGCAAATAGCAAGTACATCGCCCATAACCATTTGTGCTGTTGTGCTTGTAGTTGGTGCAAGGTTATTAGGGCATGCCTCTTGAGAAACAGTTGTATTAATAACAACGTCTGCATGTGCTGCAAGGTAAGATTGCATATTGCCAACCATACCTATAAGTTTATTACCAAATTTTTTTACCAGCGGCGCTAATGCTTTTATTTCAGGGCTGTCGCCACTTTTGCTTATCACAATAACTATATCATCCTGTTGTATCATTCCAAGGTCGCCGTGTATAGCATCTGCAGCATGCATAAACAATGCAGGCGTTCCAGTACTATTCATGGTAGCAACAATTTTTTGTGCTACAATGGCGCTTTTACCAATACCGCTTATTACTACACGTCCTTTGCATGCGACCAGCATTTCTACTGCTGTTACAAGACTTTCACCTGCGTAAGGGATGAGTTCCAAAATGCTGTCAGCTTCTAATTGTAAAGTTTTTATGGCGCTCGTTATTATTAAATTTGTGGGCTTGTTGTTCACGGGGTGCAATTTATTTTAAATACCTCAAAGTGCAATCATGGATAATCAAGGTATTTCTATAATATTATCGATTATATTCAAAAAAAAAAATACCTTATGGTAGCAAAAATTCTAAGATACTTTTAACCCTTCGTTTACTTTTATGATAAGTTGCTATTAAGTACCTTCATTGCCCTTTATGAAAAAAGCAGTAATGGCTTTTTTTAATTTACATTGTAACGAATTCTTTTATCCACTTATATGCCTAAATTAAAGACTAACACCAGTACCAAACAAAAACATTCTCAAAACGAGAGTTCCTTCACAGTTTCAGCTGAATACCCGGACCTCAAAGAACATTTACAGGAGTATTTTGGGTTCAATAAATTTAAAGCACCCCAGGAAGAGATTATCAACAGCCTTCTTTCAGGCAAAGATACCTTTGTAATTATGCCAACAGGAGGCGGCAAAAGCTTATGCTACCAGTTGCCTGCCATGATAAGCAACGGAGTAGCAATTGTTGTGTCACCGCTCATTGCCCTCATGAAAAACCAGGTTGATCTTATGAGAGGGTTTAGCAGCAACGATCATATAGCCCATTTTTTAAACAGTACTTTAAACAAAGGCCAGGTAAAAATTGTAAAAGATGATTTGATGTCAGGCCGCACAAAAATGTTGTATGTAGCTCCTGAAACTATGACGAAGGAAGAAAATGTGGAGTTTTTTAAAACACTCGATATCTCTTTTTTTGCAGTAGATGAAGCACATTGTATTTCTGAATGGGGGCACGATTTTAGACCTGAATACCGGAGGCTAAAAGAAATGACAGAGCAGATCAATCCTACTGCTCCTATTATTGCGCTTACTGCAACAGCAACGCCAAAAGTACAAAGTGATATCGTGAAAAATCTCGGCCTGAGAGATCCCAATATTTTTATTTCATCCTTTAACAGAG
>JANLVW010000378.1:0-7525 GCA_031364205.1 Ferruginibacter sp. | reverse complement strand
GGTAGACAATGTGCGAATTCGTTTTAAAGTGTTTACCGATATTGCAAAACCCGATGTATTTACGGCAACGGGCATTTACATGTCAGCCAATTTTATGGAAAGAGAGACTTACGATTTTTACGGAGTAAAGTTTGTTGGTCATCCAAATTTAATTCGCATTTTAAATGTAGATGAGATGGATTATTTTCCCATGAGAAAAGAATTTCCATTAGAAGACCAGACAAGAATTGACAAAGATGATGAGATGTTTGGACGATAAAAAATAGTAGAATCATAAATTTACAAATGAGAAACAACAATAGTCTTCAATTAATAACATTGGTTATATTTATCATTTGTTCAATATTAAACTGGATAAAATATAGTAATACTTTTAGGACAATTGACTTTGTTGCTGCAATCGTTTTTACTTTGGCTTTTTTAGGCTTTTCTTATCAATATTTTAAAAATTTAAAACAAAACAAATCAACGTAGGGATTTTATACAATTTTAAATAATGAGCGAACATATACTTTTACCGGAAGGAAGTTTAGAAAAGCAAACAACTACGCTTAATCTTGGTCCTACGCATCCCGCTACCCACGGGGTTTTTCAAAATATTTTGGAAATGGATGGCGAAAGAATTCTGAAAGCCACCTCAACAGTTGGTTACATACACCGTGCCTTTGAAAAAATTGCAGAACGCAGACCGTTATACCAGATTACACCACTTACCGATCGTTTAAATTATTGCTCATCGCCCATAAATAATATGGGCTGGCACATCACCTGCGAAAAATTATTGGGTTTACAATTACCAAAGCGGGTAGATTATCTCAGGGTTATCATTATGGAACTTGCACGCATAAGTGATCACCTTATTTGCAGTTCAATTATGGGTGTTGATACAGGAGCATTTACAGGTTTTTTGTATGTTATGCAATACCGTGAATTGATTTATGAAATTTATGAAGAAGTTTGTGGCAGCAGACTCACAACAAATATTGGTCGCATAGGTGGTTTTGAAAGAAATTTTACCAATAAAGCGTTTGAGAAACTGGAAAAGTTTTTGGCAGAATATCCTAAAACATTGAAAGAGTTTGAAAATCTTTTAACCCGCAATAGAATTTTTATAGACCGAACAACAGGTGTTGGGCCGATATCTCCGGAACGTGCATTGAATTATGGCTTTACAGGCCCAAACCTTCGTGCATCCGGTGTAGATTATGATGTGCGTGTTCATACGCCCTACAGCAGTTACGAAGATTTTAATTTCACCGTCCCCGTTGGTACAACAGGAGATTGTTATGATCGCTTTTTGGTACGAAATAAAGAGATGTGGCAAAGCATAGAAATCATAAAACAGGCATATCAAAAAGTACAGGAATTTAAAGGAACCGATGCAGATGTTTATCATGCAGATGCACCATCTTATTATTTGCCTGAGAAGAAAGATGTTTACACAAAAATGGAAGCACTTATTTACCATTTTAAAATTGTAATGGGCGAAACGGAAATGCCTGTTGGAGAAGTTTATTCATCTGTTGAAGGTGGCAATGGTGAACTTGGGTTTTATTTAATTAGTGATGGTGGAAGAACGCCGTACAGATTGCATTTTCGCAGACCATGTTTTATTTATTACCAAGCATATCCTGAATTAATAAAAGACAGTATGTTGAGCGATGCTATTATTACAATGAGCAGTTTGAATTTGATAGCAGGGGAGTTGGATGCATAAATAATTATGAATTAAGAATGTTGAATTATGAATATTGAGTTTTCACAAGAAAAATTAAACGAGGTAACTAAAATAATTACCCATTATCCTGAAGGGAAACAAAAAAGTGCTTTGCTGCCTGTTTTGCACATGGCCCAAGATACTTTTGGTGGCTGGTTAGATGTACCCGTGATGGATTATGTGGCAACGTTACTAAGTATTGAGCCGATAGAAGTGTATGAAGTTGCTAGTTTTTACAGCATGTATAACTTAAAACCCGTGGGGAAATTTGTATTTGAAGTTTGCCATACCGGTCCATGTATGATAAATGGCAGCGATGATATTACAGATTACATCAAGCAAAAATTAAACATAAAAGTGGGCGAAACTACATCCGATAAAATGTTTACTTTAAAAACTGTTGAGTGCTTGGGTGCTTGTGGTTATGCGCCTATGATGCAATTGGGACAAAATTATAGAGAGCATTTAACAAAAGATAAAGTAGATGCAATAATAGAAGAATGTAGAAACGTGGTTGTGAGGAATAATTAAAAAACATGTTTACTATAAAAATGTATGGATGAGCGAAGAACTAAAAATCTTTATTGTTACTGTAGCTCTGGCAGCAGTTTGCACTACAATATAAATGTGGATTTTTAATAAAGTAAATTTTGGTAAAAAAGAATTAAGACAAGAAATTGAAGAAAGCTATTTTGGGAGAGATAAATAATAAACAGTTTCAATAAAAGCTAAATAAGTAGTTGAAGATGACATGTGCGACTCAACTTATTTTCAATATAGCTGCTTCTTTATTCGGAAAAAAATAAAAATGTCGCCCTGGCGACTGATTAATATGAGTAAAAAACTATTATTAGCAAAAGCAAATGTACCCGGCATACGCACCTACGAAGTCTATAGGCGGGAAGGTGGTTACGCAAGTGTAGAAAAAGCGCTAAAAATGAAGACTGAAGATCTTGTGGAGGAAGTAAAAAAAAGTGGCTTGCGTGGTAGAGGTGGTGCAGGTTTTCCTACAGGATTAAAATGGAGTTTTATAGCCAAGCCCGAAGGTGTACCCAGGCATTTGGTAGTAAATGCAGACGAAAGCGAACCTGGTACTTTTAAGGATAGATACCTGATGGAATTTCTGCCGCATTTATTAATTGAAGGAATGGTTGTTTCTTCGTTTGCGCTCGGGAGCAATGTCAGTTACATTTATATTCGGGGCGAGTATGCATGGATAACAAATATTTTAGAGGAAGCAATTGAGGAAGCAAAACAAAATGGCTGGCTTGGAAAAAACATTCAGGGCAGTAGATTTGATTGCGAAATTTATGTGCATCGTGGCGCAGGTGCATACATATGTGGAGAAGAAACTGCATTGATAGAAAGCTTGGAAGGTAGGCGTGGTAACCCTCGGATAAAACCACCATTCCCCGCAGTAAAGGGAGTTTGGGAAAGGCCAACTGTGGTAAACAATGTAGAGACAATTGCAGCAATAGTACCGATAATAAATGAGGGTGGAGACGAGTATGCAAAAATTGGAATCGGAAAAAGTACCGGTACAAAATTAATATCTGCCTGTGGTAATATAAATAACCCCGGCATTTACGAAATAGACATGACCATTTCTGTAGAGGAATTTATTTACAGCGATGAATATTGTGGTGGCATTGCCAACGGAAAAAAATTAAAAGCCTGTATTCCAGGCGGATCGTCTGTGCCTATTTTGCCGGCGAATTTATTGCTAGCTACCGCAAAAGGCGAAAAGCGTTTAATGAATTATGAAAGCTTAAGCGATGGTGGTTTTGCAACCGGAAGTATGATGGGTAGTGGCGGTTTTATTGTGCTGGATGAAGACCAGTGCATTGTTAGAAACACTTACACGTTAGCCCGTTTTTACCGCCACGAAAGTTGCGGCCAATGTAGCCCATGCAGAGAAGGAACTGGTTGGATGGAAAAGATTTTGCAAAAATTGGAAACAGGAAAAGGGGAGATGAAGGATATAGATTTATTGTGGGATATTCAACGAAAAATTGAAGGCAATACTATTTGTCCCTTGGGTGATGCTGCGGCATGGCCAGTGGCTGCTGCAATCCGACATTTTAGAGATGAATTTGAGTGGCATGTAAATAATCCGGAGTTGTGTTTGACAGAAAATTTTGGTCTTAGGCATTATGCAGATGAAATACATATGCCGGTAACTGCATAATTTGAAATTATGATTTAAAAACTGTTATTTATAACAAGGGCAACTGCAGATAATATTAAAGTTCTTTTACATAAAAATATTTCATTTTCAGAAAGATGGAATATTGTTAAAGCATTAGCGGAAATTAAAATTCCATCGTTAACCAAAAAACTAAATGAATCCCCTTGTGTTTCATTTAGGAGAATGGAAAATAAACTTTCTATACTACAGCCAAATTGGGTTTCTGGTAAAAGAAATTTTTGTGGAAGAAGTGTATGCTTTAAACAAAAATAAAGAGGTATTTAAAATTTTAGATCTTGGTTCAAACATTGGTTTGTCAGTAGCATATTTAAAATGCGTTTTCCTGATGCAGTTATAGATGCTTACGAACAGGATAAAAACAGTTTTAAATTACTTCAGAAAAATATACGGGAGAACGATTGGAAAAATGTTTCTGCCGATGAAATGGCAGTAAGTGACGAAAATGGGTTTTTATTTGCATTGTCAATAGAAGAAAAACCCAGTGTAAACAGCAATTTTGCAACATTCGGGAAGGAGGAAAGCCAAGTACCGTCAAAAGGAATTTCAGAAATTTTACAACAGAATTTCTATATAACAAAAATGGATGTGGAGAATGGAGGATCTTTAGAAAAGTAATAGATCAACATTTAATAGCAAAAGCAAACAATTGGTTTGTTGAGTTTCATCAAATAGAAAAAAACATAAAGCAGTTTGAAGAAATCTTAGATTGTTTTCAACAAAATGGATATAGCAGGGAAGAAAGAAAAGAAGTGATTTATTTTTATAAAAATATTTAGTAGGCAGAAAGAAGTATAATAATTTATGTCAGAACAAAAACCAAATTTTAAAGTAACGATTGACAACATCACAATTGATGTAGCCCCAGGTACAACTGTACTGAATGCTGCACGTATGATTGGTGGTGATGTTACGCCACCTGCAATGTGTTATTACAGCAAACTGGAAGGCAGTGGTGGTAAGTGCAGAACCTGTTTAGTTGAAGTGGCTGCGGGTTCAACAGCAGATCCCCGTCCTATGCCAAAGTTGGTGGCAAGTTGTCGTACCACAGTTATGGATGGAATGATTGTAAAAAATATTACCAGCGAAAAAGTACAGGATGCCAGAGCCGGTGTGGTAGAACTCTTATTAATTAATCATCCGCTTGATTGTCCTATTTGTGACCAGGCAGGCGAATGTCATTTACAGGATTTAGGTTACGACCATGGCAGGGCAGGAACCCGTTACCAGTTTGCAAGAAGAACATTTGTAAGAGAAGATATTGGTCAATATATACAACTGCACATGACGAGGTGCATACTTTGTTATAGATGTACTTATGTTGCAGATCAAATTACTGATAAGCGGGTTCATGGCATTGTTGATCGTGGCGATCATGCAGCCATTTCTACCTACATTTCAAAAGCTGTCGACAATGATTTTAGTGGGAACATGATTGATGTTTGTCCGGTTGGCGCATTAACCGATAAAACTTTTAGGTTTAAAAACCGTGTATGGTTTACGAAACCCATAGATGCGCATCGCAACTGCGAAAACCCAAAATGTTGTGGTAAGGCTACTTTGTGGTTAAGAGGAAATGAAGTATTTAGAGTAACTGCCCGCAAAGATGAATGGGGAGAAGTACAAAGTTATGATGGTAAACCAGGGTGGATTTGCAATACATGTAGGTTTGATAAAAAAGAAACAGCAGACTGGACGATAGAAGGCGTAACAACGATTAGTCGCCATTCGGTAATTGGGGCAAACAAATACAAAGTATTAAGTAAGCCACAGGAAACTATGACCAAAGTAATGAGTGGCCGAAGTCCCAAATTGTTGATGGATATACATTCGATAAGTGAAGTAAACAGAGAAGCATTAGAGTTAAGTGAAATAAAGGGACCTGCACATTCAACTGATTTTGAACAAATGCCTGCAATAAAAGAGTTTGGTAATCAATAACAAAAATTAAGAATACCTATTAATTATGTTTCTATCCATTGAACTTGCCACCATCATAGAAAAACTCGTACTCATTGTAATAGTGGTAATGGGATCATTGGTAGTTGCCATGTACACCACTTTTGCAGAACGTAAAGTGGCCGGTTGGTTACAAGATAGACCGGGGCCGAACAGAGCCGGGCCTTTTGGTATGTTTCAGCCATTGGCTGATGGTCTAAAACTTTTTTTTAAGGAAGAAATTATTCCTAACTTTTCATCGAAGGCACTATTTGTAATGGGACCTGCTCTTGCAATGATGACAGCAATTATGACAAGCGCTGTTATTCCTTGGGGCGATAAAGTACATTTATTTGACAGAGATATTTCTTTGCAGATAGCAGATATTAATATTGGAATATTGTATGTTTTTGGCGTTGTAAGTTTAGGCGTTTACGGCATTATGATTGGTGCCTGGGCCAGTAACAACAAATACTCATTAATGGGAGGTTTGCGTGCTGCTTCACAAATTATCAGTTACGAACTTGCCATGGGTATTTCTATCATAGCCCTGCTTATGTTTACAGGTACATTAAGCTTAAAAGAAATGGTTTTGCAGCAGCAGGCAGGACATTGGAATATTATTTACCAGCCGCTTGGTTTTTTGATTTTTATTATTTGTGCATTTGCAGAATGTAACCGTACTCCTTTTGATCTTGCTGAAGCAGAGAGCGAATTAATTGGTGGTTACCATACAGAATATTCATCTATGAAATTGGGGTTTTACCTTTTTGCAGAATATATAAATATGTTTATTAGCAGTGCGGTAATGGCAAGTTTATATTTTGGCGGTTATGATGTGCCTTTTTTTAATGAAGCTGCACATGCAGATATGGGCAATTGGCTTGCATTAATTGGTCTTGGAGCATTTTTAATAAAGATTGTGATATTCATCTTCATATTTATGTGGGTTCGTTGGACGGTGCCAAGGTTTAGATATGATCAACTTATGCATTTGGGATGGAGAATTTTGATTCCCTTGGCTTTATTTAATATGCTTGCTACAGGTGCTGCCATTTTATATTTTGGAAAATAAAAGTTTTAAAAGAAAATTATAATCGCAATAATTAAAGAGATTTAAACCACTATTTTTGCAATTATTGAAAATATTATGCAGGCATTAACCGACAGAGCAGAAAATGTAAACCGCAAACCAATGAATTTTTTGGAACGGATGTATTTGCCAGCCATCTTTAAAGGAATGCTGATCACTTTCAGACATATTTTTACACGAAACCCTACCATTCAATACCCCGAGCAAAAGCGGGCATTCAGCCCGGTATTTAGAGGCTTACAAATATTAAATCGAGACGAAGAAGGTCGTGAAAACTGCACCGCTTGTGGGTTGTGCGCAGTTGCATGCCCGGCAGAAGCTATAACAATGGAAGCTGCTGAAAGATTACCGGGAGAAGAAAATTTGTATAGAGAAGAAAAATATGCAGCCAAGTTTGAAATAAATATGTTGCGATGTATTTTTTGTGGTTTGTGCGAAGAAGCCTGCCCTAAAGATGCTATTTATTTAAGCGAAACATTTACGCCCGCTGATTACCAGCGAAAGCAATTTGTTTACAACAAACAGGATCTTTTAATACCTAACCCGGTTACAGATAAAGAAGCCTACGAAA
>JANLVW010000370.1:0-8227 GCA_031364205.1 Ferruginibacter sp. | reverse complement strand
GTTCGTAGGTGCGCACATAAATGGAATAATCGCCCGTAGTTTCTACAAAATTTATATTGATGCCTTCTTTCTCAAATGCAGGACTGTAGCGTATTTCCTGTCCTTTTTTAAAGACATCCATGTTTTTTACACCTGTACTGTATTTGATATAATGTGGTGAACCGGTATCTAATATTGCATATCCTGCATACGATTCAACATGGTTTACATCCTGCATTTTTAAACGAACTGTTTTATCAAGATCGATAGATGCGGTATGTTCACCATCAACTGCTAAAAAACGGTAAGTATCTTTTTTTATACCAATATCATTTGCAAAACGAACCATGCAACGGCCACCATTACCGCACATGCTACTTGGTTTTCCATCCGCATTAAAATAAACCATTTCAAAATCAAAACCGGGTTTTAGGTTCAATAACATTACACCATCAGCGCCAATACCGAATTTTCTGTCACACAGATTTTTAATATCTATTTCTGTAAATGAAGGTAGGTTTTCCTCTGTGTTATCAAAGATGATAAAATCGTTTCCTGTACCTTGGTATTTATAAAAGGTTAGTTCCATTATGGCGAGTGGTAAGTGGGATTAGGTGAGTGGGTTTGGGTTAATAGGTGTGGCGGGTGGTCAGTGGGGATTGGCTAGTTGGTTATGATTCAAGATTTACAATCATTTTAAACTTCCCACAACTTCCAAAGCCTTCACAATTAAATTTTCGACCGCTGCATTTCCGTCTTTGCTAAAATCTTTTTTGATTCTGTTGGCGACAATGGCACTTAGGGATAAACAATGGTGACCTAAAGTTTTGCCAAGACCATAAATAGCAGAGGTTTCCATTTCAAAATTGCTGATTCGGTGGCTGCCAAATGTGAATGAAGTAAGGCTGTCAATTAAATTTGGCTGAGCCAAACCCAACCTTAACATACGGCCCTGTGGACCATAAAAGCCCGGACAGGTTACTGTAATACCATGATGAAAATCTTTTACAAATTCTTTTAAAAGGGTAGGACTTGCACCAAAAATATAAGGTTGCGTTAATGCATCAATCTGCGTATGCGTAACAAATGATTGTTTGATTTGTAACTCTTCGTCGTTGTTGCTGTGCCTGTAAAAATTCATTAAATTATCTAAGCCTAAGCCGTGTGTACTTGCTACAAAACTGTCAACGGGTATTTCTTCCTGCAAAGAACCTGAAGTGCCAACACGAATAATTTTTAATTGTGTAAGGTTTTCTTTGATAATTCTGGTTTCAAAATCAATATTTACGAGGGCATCCAATTCATTTAAAACAATATCAATATTATCCGGACCAATGCCTGTGCTTACTACTGAAATTCGTTTGCTGCCAATTAAGCCAGTGTGGGTTACAAATTCCCGGTGATTATTTTTACATTCAATGCTGTCAAAATATTTGCTTACTTCTCTAACCCGATCGGGATCTCCAACTGTAATGATGGTATGTGCAAGTTCTTCGGGGCGGCAATTTAAATGGTAAACTGCGCCACGGTTATTAATGATTAATTCAGATGCTGCAATGCTTTTCATGCTCTTAATTTAAGCTCTAAATTTCGCTGAAAAATTTAGTAATCTGATAAATAATTTTTCCTATTTTTGCATTCTGCCATTCGAAATATTTTATTAGAATGTTAATTGGTCCTTTGGCCGAGTGGCTAGGCAAAGCTCTGCAAAAGCTTCTACAGCGGTTCGAATCCGCTAGGGACCTCTAAAAATGAAGAGCCGCATTTGTTTGCGGCTTTTTTGTTTTAAGGAATTTAAGTATGCAAGAAAAATTATCAAATTAATTTTACAAAAATTATAAGTGTCAACAATGAATTATAAGAAGAATCTTCATTATCTAGCTATCATCGCTACCCTTGCAATCATTATAACCTGCTTTATTCCCTGGGTACATTATAATAATATAGATGTAACGTTTAATGGCTACAATGTAAAGCGATTTGCAACCGGCGTGTATTATGGCAGAGCAGGTATTATAATCACCATCTTAGCAGCTATCAGTTTGGTATTTACATTGATGCAATCATTAGTAGCTAAAAGAGTAAACATGTTTTTATGTGCTTTGTTGGTTGCTTATACACTTCGTACTTATGTAATTTTTACGGGCTCTTTGTTTGACGGCGAGGTTACCAAATTGGCGGGAATTTACTTGATTGTATTTCTATCTTTTGTGATGGTCATTTGCAGCATTTTCCCTTATTTAAAAAAGGAAGAAATGTTTGGGGAGGAATAGGTGGTAACTAGTGGTAGGAGGGAGTTGAAAATTGGTAATTAGGAATTATTGCAGAATGAATTTTATATTTCTAACCTCATTTCATAACCAAAAGTAATCTCAATTTTATTGTTGAAAAAAATAAAATGCATAAGACCTGCGTGATAAAAGTAAAATTACTCTTTGAGGTACGACCAAAAGATTGTAACGGATAGCCCGAAGAACTGATCAACTACTCATCACAGCACATAGCCACAAGCCCACATGACTCTTAACCCGTAACTTTCAATGATTAACCCTTCTTAACTTCCTTCACCCACGCATCTTTTAAAGTTACCGTTCTATTAAAAATAATATTTTCTGCAGTGCTTTCTTTATCTAAACAAAAATAACCTTTGCGCAAAAATTGAAAACGGTCTGTAGACCTTGCTTTTGCCAATGAAGGTTCAATATATGCCTGCACAATGTGCAACGAATCCGGGTTTATATAATCTTTAAAATCACCGTCTTCACTGCTCGGGTTTTCTACCTTAAAAAGTCGGTCGTACATATTTACCTGTGCGGTGGTTGCATGGGCCGCACTCACCCAATGTATGGTGCCTTTTACAGCAATGCCGCTGGTATCGTGACCGCTTTTACTCTCAGGGAAATAGGTACAATGTATAGCAGTTATTTTACCATTTTCATCTTTATCAAAAGTCTCGCAACGCAGTATGTACGCACTTTTTAACCGAACGCTTGCACCCGGAGCAAACCTAAACCATTTTTTTGCGGGCACTTCCATAAAATCGTCCTGCTCTATCCAAAGCTCTTTACTAAAAGGAATTATTCGGGTGCCATAAGCTTCATCCGGACCGTTTTCACTTTGAAGTTCTTCGGTTTTTCCATCTTCATAATTGCTGATGATTAATTTTAGCGGATCAAGGACTGCCATTGCACGCAGGGCAGTGCTGTTTAAATCTTCCCGAAGGCAAAATTCCAGCAGACTAAAATCTACAATATTTTCTCTTTTGGCAATGCCCACTTTATCGCAAAACGTACGAATACTCTCCGGCGTAAAGCCACGGCGGCGCATTCCGCTAATGGTGGGCATTCGTGGATCGTCCCAACCCGCCACATGTTTTTCTTCTACAAGTTGCTTTAATTTTCTTTTGCTCATCACCGTATAGCTCAAATTGCGACGGGCAAATTCATATTGGTGCGAGGGATAAATTTCAAGTTTTTCAATAAACCAGTCATACAATTCACGGTGCGGAATAAACTCCAGCGTACAAATAGAATGCGTAACATTTTCAATAGAATCGCTTTGCCCGTGCGCAAAATCATACATCGGATAAATACACCATTTGTCGCCTGTACGGTGGTGGTGTGCATGTCTGATTCGGTAAATTAATGGGTCACGCATCAGCATATTAGTATGCGCCATATCTATTTTTGCTCTGAGGGTTTTTGTGCCATCTGCGAACTCTCCGTTTTTCATTTGGGTAAAAAGCTCAAGGTTTTCCGCAACCGATCTGCTGCGTGCTGCACTGTCTTTTCCAGGTTCAGTTGGTGTGCCTTTTAGTTTGGCAATTTCTTCTGCCGATGCATCTTCAACATACGCCAGCCCTTTATTGATAAGCGTTGTAGCGTAATCATACATTGTGTCAAAATAATCAGAGGCATATAATTCATGCTTCCACTCAAAGCCGAGCCATTTTATATCTTCCTTTATACTTTCTACAAATTCAGTATCTTCTGTAACTGGGTTGGTATCATCAAACCGCAGGTTGGTGTAGCCCGGATATTTTTTTGTGAGCCCAAAATTTAAACAAATGGCAGTTGCATGTCCCACGTGGAGATAGCCATTTGGCTCCGGTGGAAACCTTGTAACAATCGTATCATATTTTCCTTCTGCAAGATCTGTCTCTATTATTTCCTCTAAAAAATTAAGGCTTTTCTCTTCGCTCATACAGTTATTTTGAAGCGCAAATTTAAGGGTTGTTGGGGCGGTTAGCAAATACCATTGTTGGAGCATTTGTAACGGGCTGTTTGCAGTAGTGCCGCAGCAAAGATTACATAACTTTTCAGTTTATTTTTGCGACAGCTACTGCTGCCTATCCCTGTGCCCTTAGGCTTTTGTTCTTTGCCCAACAATACTTGTAGTGTTTTGCATTTTCGCAGCTCTTTTTTAATGCTATTTAAAATTCCTTTCGCATAACGCTACAATCGGACTCTTCGGGTATTTAAAAATATTGTTACTTTAAAAATACTGATATTGCTTACAAATGAAAACTAAAATTTGTGCTATTTGCAGCAAAGAAGAAACTACGCTTTACCGAATACAAATCGAAAAAGGTAAGTTGTGGATTTTTGTTTGTACAGCATGTTGCAATGCTGTCAAAACCAAAGAGCAATACAAATACGGCGGCACATGGAAAGGTTATCGGCATTAGGTTGTAAGATTGTGGTGTCAACCACTACAAAAAAATTAAAATTGGTAAACTGCATATTCTAAGTATTAAAAGTAACAATAACCTTTTTTATTATATCAATCATTTTATTGTTTATTACCTCATCTTTTACGGCGATTCTAACAGCATTTAAACCTATATTTTTACCCATGTTGCTTACATCTCTCAAATAAAGATTTTTCTGTTTGCAGGATTCCAGAAATTCATCAATATCTGGAAAATGTGCAGGAATATAAAATAATAAAAAATTTGCCACACCATTAATCACCTCATCTACACCTAATTCCTGCAAATCTTGTTTTAGTCTATTCCTTAAAACATGGGTTTCTGCATACTTTTGTTGATAGTATTCATTGTCAAGAAGAGCAGTGATGGCTGCAGCTTGGGAAGGTAAACTTATGGACCATGGTGGAGAAAATTGTTTTAAAATTTCAATTAAATGTGGAGAGCAGCATAAATATGCTGCTCTAACTCCACTTAACGCATAAACTTTGCTCATGGATTTACAAATTATTACGTTTTCAGTTTTAACAGCAAATTTTTCCAAAGATTCTTATGAACCTACAAACTCGATGTACGTTTCATCTATCCAAACAATGGTTGAAACCGGTATTTTTAAAAGCAATTCTTCCAAAACTTTTTTTTGAGTATGAACTCCTGTTGGGCTGTTTGGATTTACCAATACTACCATGTCGTAACCTTTATTTATTTCCTTCAGTAAATTGCTTGTATTAATAATAAAACCTTCGTCACGGTAAATATTAAAACAGGTCACGCAGCATTGTATAACATTTTCCAATACATGAATATACTCACCATAACAAGGATCAATTATTAAAACATTCGACTTTTTATGTAAGAGTTTTGTTAGTGAAAGAAAAATTAGATCAGAAGAACCCGCACCTGGTAAAATATATTGTTCTTTTATACCCCTCACTTCTGCAATTATTTTAACCAATCCTTGTGCATGTGTTGGAGGTGAAGTTTGTATTAGAAATGGTAAATTTTCGTTTATTTTTTTCAAGACGTTGGGCGATGGGGGGAACCAAGCATCCAAAACATCTGCGTTGATTATTTGTTTTGCCTTATCCAAAGTTTGTAAATCTTCACCGATAGCTTTAAAAAATGAACCTCCATGATAACAAGCTGAAGGTGCAAAAAAAAGAAACGGAAGTTGCCAGTTTATTTTATTTTGCAAGGATTCATAAAACCATAAATTTTTCTTTACAATTGATTGCAAATCATTAATGCAAGCTATAGATAATTCATAAGTTACTTGACCAGATTGAGCTTTAAGACCTAAAGATTTGAGACCAGCTTTAGTATACATTTCTATTAAATCTGTTCGGCAAATGGCAACAATATTTAAACCAGAATGAGATTGAACCCAACGAAACGCAGCATACATTAATACGAGTGCTACACAACTGTTTCGATTTTCCTTTAAGACCGTCAACAAACGTATTTCGTATAAAAAATCATCAAATAAAAATGGTATTACCGATCGGGAAAAATATTTATCAACTGAATATTTTTTTGAATTAGGAGTTGTAATACTTATAAAACCAATAATTTCATTATGTTGTTTGGCGATGATGTAATGATTTTCTACATCAAGTTCATCTGTAAGTTGCAAACTAGAATTTAATGAATGCTGATTAAGTTCACCTGCATAAATATTATGACGAATTTTATAGATTGTTTCTTTGTCCTTATCAGAAGCAATGCATAAAATTAATTTTAGTGAAGAGATTGATGGCATTATACAATTTAACGAAATTTAATTTATTTGTATTTAGATGACTTGGCTCTTCTAATCAAATAATATTAGCTGTATTATAAAATGTAACTTTAGGATTTCTATTATCTGCGGGTGTCGTTTCCAACCAAAATTTATCTTGATAGGCTGATACCATCTATTACAAAATAACGTGCTTGTAGAAATAGCACACAAAAAATATTTCAAAATCAAGCTGTAATGCCTAAAAGAAACTCACCCAACGATATTAAAAACCTGGACGATTTAAATGATTTAAAAAACATTGTTGTAGATAAAAGAAACCTAAAACGCAAAACAGAAAAGCGCAACCGCCGAGACAGGCACTATAATAAACTGTTTATTAAAATAGCACTTAAGAATCATTTGGAAAATAATGATGAAGAGCCACTAATTTCATGATTTAATTGACCAAACTTTTTTATAGGTTTTTTAGTTTCAAAATATCACATATTGATTTTTAGTTTACAGAAATTTTTTGTAAAATTTATTACTGCACTACGTTTTAACTCTAACAATGACAATTGATCTTAAAAATGAAGAGCAATGGTCATAACGACGGCGATTTAGTCACCGCTTACTTTGGGCAACCCTTCAAAAGAGGGGGATTTAACAACAAACTTGGCTTACAAGATCTAAACTTTATACAAATGATCCAATATTTTACGGCATCCAAATCTATAAAATCACAGGTTGCCAAATAACGAATTTCCAAAATTCCATTCCATTTAAAATTTTTTCAGAATATCTGTCGCCGATACTTGAACTTGCAATATGCTTTTAAAACAGTTAGTTAGAAATATTTTTTTGGTTATTTGATTTTAAAAAATTGATAGATAAAAACAGGTTTATTTGGGAGGAAAATATGCTAAAATATTAAACAAGAAAATACCCGATAAAAAATCGGGTAAATCTAATATTTAAAATCTGAATTCCTTTTACGCTCTTCCCATCCTTCTTAAGTAAGTAGCGTGAGATACAAGGGCATGGCGCATTTTGCGGTGCTCAATATATTTTACATTAAACTCTGCGCAGGTCTTTTTAATGATCTTACTTATTTCAGGGTAATGCACATGTGAAATTTTAGGAAACAGATGGTGTTCTATCTGAAAATTTAGACCACCAACCAGCCATGATATCAATTTGTTTTTTGTTGCAAAATTTGCAGTGGTCTCTATCTGGTGGATAGCCCACTCATTTTCAATATCATTGGTAGCAACTGTAGGCAAAGGGAAAGCAGTTTCTTCAATAGTATGTGCTAATTGAAACACAACACTAAGTACTAAACCTGCAAACATTGCCATCACTAAAAACCCTACCATCCAGGGTAAAAATCCTAAAATATAAATTGGCAACCCAATCATAAAAATGTAATAGAAAACCTTTGCCGCCCAAAATGCAAAATGATCAAATGCACTGAATTTTTTTATAGGAACACTGCCGACCTTTTTCTTAAAGTATTTTGTATAGTCCGTTCCAAATACCCAAATTACTAATAAAAGCGTGTATAAAAACCAAACATAAATATGCTGAAAACGGTGGATTTTATATTTTTTTTGTGTGGGGCACATACGTAGTAAAGGCTTAATTTCAATATCGTCATCAATGCCATCAATGTTTGTGTAGGTATGATGTACAATATTATGTTTGTTGTTCCACATCAACATACTTGCGCCTAAGCCGTTTACAGAAAACGCAGCAATTTTATTCCAAAAAGCACTGTCACTAAAACTTCCGTGTCCACCATCATGCATTACATTAAAACC
>JANLVW010000361.1:0-1262 GCA_031364205.1 Ferruginibacter sp. | reverse complement strand
AAAGAAAAATCCTCTGGCTCAAAATTTTTTACTGGATGGTGTAACCACTGTAATTACAGGAAATTGCGGCTCGTCTAATACCAACTTGGCAACTTATTTTACCCTGCTGGATAGTATTAAAATGTCTATCAACATCGCTTCGTTAATCGGACACAATGATGTACGCAAAGCAGTGATGGGAGATGTTATGCGGGATCCTAATGAAACAGAATTACAGCAAATGGAAGCCATCGTAAACCAGGCCATGAAAGATGGTGCAGTGGGTTTAAGCACCGGCTTAATTTATATACCCGGTACCTATAGTAAAACAGCAGAAGTAGTGCGCTTGGCAAAAGTAGCATCCAGTTATGGTGGTGTATATGCAAGCCACATGCGAGATGAAGCAGACAGTGTGGTGGAAGCCATTAATGAAGCAATTTACATAGGCAGAGTTGCAAACATGCCGGTTGAAATTTCGCATTTTAAATTAAGTGGTCAGCAAAATTGGGGGCGCAGTAAACAAACAATTGGTTTAATAGAAGCTGCACGTAAAGAAGGAATAGATGTAACAATAGACCAATATCCGTATACAGCAAGCAGTACAAATTTGGGAACATTAATGCCGGATTGGATTATGGCAGATGGACAAGATTCCATCGTCGCCAGGTTAAGCAATCCTGCAATTCAAAAGCAGGTAGCCAGCATTATGTTGATGAAACTTGCTAAAAGAAAACAAGCGCATTTTAGTTACCCGGTTGTGGCATTTTTTAAAGCAGATACTACTTTAAATGGTAAAAGTATTGAGCAGGTGAATCTCCTAAAAGGCAAAAAACATACTGCCAAAGACGAGGCTTACACGGTGATGGAAATGATTAAACAGGGCGGTGCACAAATGGTATTTCATGGTATGGGAGATGAAGATGTAAAACGGATTATGCAATACCCCTTTAATATGTTTGCCAGTGATGCAAGTATTAGGCAACTTGGTGTTGGTGCACCACATCCCCGAGGCTATGGTACAAATGCAAGGGTGCTTGCTAAGTATGTAAGAGAGGAACATGTACTGAGCTTAGAAGAGGCTGTTAGGCGAATGACTTCCTTACCGGCACAAAAATTTCAACTAAAAAACAGGGGCTTACTGCGGGAAGGTTATGCTGCAGATATTGTGGTATTTAATGAAGCAACTGTGCAGGATTTATCTACCTATGAGCAGCCGCATCAATACTCTACAGGGTTTAAATATGTATTGGTAAATGGACATATTGTGATTGAGAATGAAAAAC
>JANLVW010000355.1:0-1346 GCA_031364205.1 Ferruginibacter sp. | reverse complement strand
CTTAAAAATAACCTTTTGTTCCAGGCCATATTTTATAACAAGCTTTTTGGCTTGCTTTTCAAAATTGCCATCACCGCAAATATATAGTGGAGCATTTACGTTAACCATAGCGGGTATTAAATATTCAAAACCTCTTGCTTCGTTAACTGCACCTTGATAAATAATGGCTTTCTCTGAAATAATATTATTTTCCTGCATTATTGCAAGTGGCATATTACGGATTGTGAGATATTTTACGCCGTATAATTTTTTAAATGCTGCTGCAATGCTTTTGCTTACTGTATAGCCATGCCTAAATTTTGGAACAAATTTCTTTTCAATAAAATGCCACATTTTGTAAATGTGTGGTCGAGTTACAACTTCCTTTAGCTGTGAAAAATATTCATGTGCGTCGTAAGTTTTTTTCGTGCCTTTGAAAAAGGCTGCAAAATATACCGGCATAATGGTATCAAGATCTATTGCGCAAATGCAATCTGCTTTTATAAACAATAAATAAATAAAAAGATAAATATTGTAATAGATGTAAAATAATGGACCTTTTTTAAAAAGAACAAAAAGTCTTTTTTGTTGAAATGCCTTTAGCTGCAAAGGAAGAGAAAAATTGTTTCTGCGGCCTATTAATGTTACTCTATAGCCCGTAGCTTGCAGCGTATTGCAAATGCGTATCATTCTCTGATCATAATTTAGATCGTTTGTAACTGTGAAGACAATATGTTTAGAAATAATTGTCAAAACAAGGTTGCAGTTTTATAAAATGCTTCTATAAATTGAACTGTTTTTAACGCCTCGGAGCCATCTGTAATATTATTTTCCCGGCCATTTAATGCATTTATCACATTTTCATATACTTTATCATGATTGCTCATAGATCCTTTATAAAAGCCGTAATCATTTGCAGGATTTGGTAATTCAATTTTATCTGTATGAAGTACTATAGGATTTTGGTAAATTATTTTGTTCATGTATTCTCCCCCTAATTGTACGGTTGCCTTTTCGGAAATGATATTTAAAGCAATTTCCTGATTTTTTATTGCTGTGTTCACAGTATAATGTACAGATCCGATAATGCCTTTTTGTGTTTTGAGGCTTATTACGCCGGTATCTTCCAATTGAATGCTTTCGGAATGTAAAAAATTTTTTCTAAATCCTGAAATGGCAGAATGCTCGCCAAATAACCAAATAATGATATCAATATAATGGCTAAATTGAGTAAATAGAATACCACCGTCAAGTTCTTTTGTTCCTCGCCAGCTGTTTGCATAATACTCTTCAGGTCTATT
Organism: Ferruginibacter sp.; assembly: GCA_031364205.1. Lineage (GTDB taxonomy): Bacteria > Bacteroidota > Bacteroidia > Chitinophagales > Chitinophagaceae > Ferruginibacter. Next base: position 66 of record JANLVW010000355.1, on the reverse strand, counting down.
CCAACAACAACTTAAACTAAAACTGCAGATTTTACCTAAATCTCCGTTCTCTATCAGTTTTTTTAA
>JANLVW010000262.1:0-2779 GCA_031364205.1 Ferruginibacter sp. | reverse complement strand
GTAAAAAACTATTCTTTTACGAACATAGTTAAAAAACTATAATTTCAATATTAAACACATTACTTCTTCCCTACTCCAATGACTTATTTTGTTCTCACGAAACACATGATAGTATAGTGTGTATTATTCTCCATTATCCTTACTATCACCAACTTTTCACCCAAGGCTTACCCAACCATCCTTCGGTGGTTACCCTACTACAAGCCATTAGAAGCCTGTACATTACTTTACACGAAGCTTATGGTAATGTATAAAAATTGCATAACCCTCATTCCTAATCCGCAATTCGTAATTCATCCTTTCCAATTCCATTTACACTTTCTTACCTTTGCCAACTCAAAACAACACAACAAATAACCATGGCAGTTACACAGGAAGTATTACAGGAGGTAGTGATAAAATTTGCCGGCGATAGTGGCGATGGTATGCAGCTTACGGGCACACAGTTTACCAACAACAGCGCTATGATGGGCCTTGATCTTGCTACGTTTCCAGATTTTCCCGCAGAAATACGAGCCCCGATAGGAACGCTGCCAGGCGTGAGCGGTTTTCAGTTGCGCTTTAGCAGCGACCGCATTTTTACACCCGGTGATGATTGCGATGTACTTGTAGCCATGAACGCTGCAGCCCTTAAAGTAAATTTAAAAGGCCTTAAAAAAGGCGGGAAAATAATAGCCAATACAGATGGGTTTGATACAAAAAACTTAAGGCTTGCCAATTATCCCGATGGTATAAACCCGCTCGAAGATCATAGCCTTGATGGGTACGAACTGATAAAAATGGATGTTACCAAAATGACCCGGGAGGCATTGAAGGAAATTACCATGGGTACCAAAGAAAAAGACCGTGCAAAAAATATGTTTGTACTTGGTTTTTTATACTGGATGTACAACCGCAGCTTGGACAATACCGTTCGTTTTCTTACAGAAAAATTTGGTAAAAAACCCGAGATACTGGAGAGCAATGTAAAGGCCCTGCAAAGCGGTTACAACTTTGGCGATACTACTGAAACTTTTTCTGCACGCTATTCCGTGCAAAAAGCCGTTATGGAGCCCGGCACTTATCGCTCTATGATGGGCAACCAGGCTTTGAGTTATGGGTTGATTGCTGCTTCGCAAAAAAGCGGACTGCCGATATTTTTAGGGTCGTACCCAATTACTCCGGCGTCTGATATTCTGCACGAACTGAGCAGACACAAGGCATTTGGGGTAAAAACTTTTCAGGCAGAAGATGAAATTGCTGCCATTACCAGTGCCATTGGCGCAAGCTATGGTGGACTGCTCGGTGTAACCACAACGAGCGGCCCGGGTATGGCATTAAAGGCAGAAGCCATGGGGCTTGCAGTAATGCTGGAAATACCTTTGCTTATAATAAATGTGCAACGTGGCGGCCCAAGCACAGGTCTACCAACTAAAACGGAGCAAAGCGATTTAATGCAGGCATACTATGGCAGAAACGGCGAGTGCCCAATGCCTATTGTTGCAGCGAGCACACCGAGCGATTGTTTTACTGCAGCATTTGAAGCGGTACGCATTTCGGTACAGCACATGACGCCCGTTATACTATTAAGCGATGGTTACATTGCCAATGGTGCCGAGCCATGGAAGTTTCCGCAGAGTGCAGATTTGCCTGAAATAAAAACGGAATTTAAAATACAGCTTGGCGACCATGAAGAAAAGTTTCAACCGTATTTAAGAGATGAAAAACTTGTACGCCCTTGGGTAATACCAGGCACGCCGGGCATGGAGCACCGCATTGGCGGATTGGAAAAACAGAACATTACAGGTAACATTAGCTACGACCCCGAGAACCACCAGCTGATGGTAAAAATAAGGCAGGAGAAAGTTGATAAAATTGCAGATCATATACCCGATCAAAAATTGGATAGTGGCCCAGAGAAAGGAAAATTATTGGTGCTTGGCTGGGGCAGCACGTACGGTTCGCTTAAAAGTGCCTGTGCGCAATTGCAGGCAGATGGTGCATTAATAGCACATGCGCACATCCGTTACATAAGGCCTTTCCCAAAAAACCTTGGAGATATTATTAAGAATTACGAGCGTGTTTTAATACCTGAATTAAACAACGGGCAACTGGTAAAAATAATCAGAGATGTTTATTTAACGGATGCCATGCCTTATAATAAAATAATGGGTATTCCATTTACCAAAGCAGAACTGGTAGAGAAGATGAAAGAGATGCTGGCAGATTAAAACACAAAATATTTTGTGTTATAAAAGATATAGGTACTAACAGGTAACATAAAAAACCCGTGTAGTTTTTATTTGGAAAGGGTATAGGTATCCTGTTTTATTTTGGCTCTTTTGTAAACATCGTTAAATTCTTCAATGGATTTAAATTGTAACTGTTCTATAATTTTATATTCGTAAAACACTTCAAACGATTTGCTTTTAAACGGCCACGGTTCTACACAAATTTCTTTATTGGGCTTGTGATGTACCGTGTTCATAATTCCGTCAGGACTTTGGGAAATGTCCATTTTTTTGCCTTCGTGCTGTATCTTATTCAGGCAGATTAACAGTGAGAACGCATCACTCCATTCTAAAAACCTGCTAAGCCTGTCTTCAAAAGCTTTATCAAATTGTAAGTCTTTTAAAACCCTTATACGGTATTTTTCGAGGTCTTTTAAAAATTTATCCAGCCCTTTGTCTGTTTTTCTTTTTTCACCGTCATATAAGAATTTAATATGTAAAGAAGTGAGTAAGCCATTAAGGCGGCTTTTAGCCTTTCCGATTTCCATTAAGCTAAGCATGGGGTTAAT
>JANLVW010000258.1:0-1683 GCA_031364205.1 Ferruginibacter sp. | reverse complement strand
CAAAGGCGCTAAGAAATGAAAGAAACACCAAAGGTTTTAAAACAAAATATTTTTAATACAAATTATTTTTTAACACAAAGGGCACTAAGGTTTTTCACAAAGTTCACAAAGATTTTAATTTTGTGTTCTTTGTGTTGTGTTTTCTTAGTGTGCTTTGTGTTTAATTTTTTTAGTTTATAAAAAGCAGAATTTAAATTTGTGTTCTTTGTGTTGTATTTCCTTTGTGCCCTTTGTGTTTAACTTTCTTACCTTCAACCAATGAAACAAGACTTAGCTTTTACGCTTCAAAAATACAAACCAACTTACCATCCGGTTGTAAAAATTGATGTTGAAAAAGATAAAATAATTTCCTTTGATTTTACAGCAGCCAACAAAGAAATTACGCTAGAATTAATTTCAGATACTTCTAAGTTTTCAGCTTGGGTAAATGAAAAATTAAAAACCGAAAAAGCAACATTTGGTATTGGCGGATACAATGAAAACAGAACTTTGTACAGTCGCAGTAATTTATTTAGTGGTCAGCAGGCACGCACTTTGCATTTAGGCGTAGATATTTGGGGAGTTGCCGGTACGCCGGTTCATGCACCACTTGGTGGGATGGTGCACAGTTATGCTTTTAACGATCATTTTGGTGATTATGGCGCTACCATTATTTTGCAGCACAATTTAAATACTACTTCTTTTTATACTTTATTTGGTCATCTTTCTCTCGCAGATCTTACCGAGATGCGTGTAGGGAAATTTGTTACCCGTGGCGAAGTGTTTGCTCATTTTGGTAACCCGCAGGAAAATGGCAACTGGCCACCACACCTGCATTTTCAAGTTATTGAAGATATTGGTTTGCACATGGGCGATTACCCCGGCGTATGCAACATAAAAGAAGCCGGAAAATATTTAAAAAATTGTCCCGATTCCAATTTAATGCTGAATTTTTAGCGAAACTCAGCAAACAAAAGTCGGACCCTATTCTATATTTTATCTAAGAAAATAAATATTTCCTTATAAGCATCCTTAAGTTCTGCTGTACTAGGACTATGAAGACCATCAGGCAGAAAGATTACTTTATTCTTCTTTAGATCTTCTTTAAGCAAATTGTCAAATTTTACAAATGTAGATGCTGGAACTTGGTCATCTTTTGCTCCATGCCATACAAAGAAAGGTGGGTCATTTTTGTCAAAATAAGTTATTGGATTGTATTTTGTAGCAGTATCCTTATTCACATACCCCTCACCAACAAAAAGGGCATTTCCTATATCTTTCATGATGGGCGTTTTATTATTTATAAAAACGTTTTCAACCACATCTAGTCCATCTACTGGCCCCGAGAAATTAATAACGCAGGCAATGCCAATTCCTTTGCCCAGTTTGTTGGGATAAGAAGGATTGTTTACCGAAGCGCCAACAATACTTGCTATGTGAGCCCCTGCTGAAAATCCAGTTAGAATTATTTTCTCTAAGTTTAAATGATAAGTTGCATTATTGGCTTTCAAAAAATTAAGTACACTTGTCAAGTCTTCTGTAGCCAAAGGTATTCCCCGCTTAAGCCTGAAATTAATATTTACAACATTGATCCCTTTTTTTAAGTATGTTTTATTGTATCTTTCTTCTTTTGACTTATCACTTATATAATAACCACCGCCATCAACAAAAACGACAGTGAAATTTTTTTGCTTTAATTTCTTT
>JANLVW010000235.1:0-2344 GCA_031364205.1 Ferruginibacter sp. | reverse complement strand
GCAACGCAATACTTTTTTCTTTTAAGTAACCAGGACTCACTACTAATATTTTTTTACCTTCCACTGTAGCCTCAACACCTTTACCTGTAATAGCTTTAAAATTTTCCGTCGCAGGTATAGTGATAGATAATTCTTTTACTTTTTGTAAAATTCCGGTTGCAATCGGATGTTCAGATTTTTGTTCTAATGCAGATGTTAGCCGAATTATTTCATTTCCGTTTAATTCTTTTTTTAGTGATACGATTTTTGAGACTTCAAATTTGCCGACAGTAAGGGCACCTATTTTATCAAAAACAATGGTGGTTATTTTCATTAACCACGCAGGTACCGGAAAAGATCAGGATGCCGTTTTCTTCAGGTACGGCTATGGGTAAATGTTATCAATGCACCAGGTCTTTACTCACTGCATGCGCCCATGTCATGTGTCCCCAAACATTACCCAACGGGTTGTGCTTGTAAAACAAATAATATGTGCCATTATTATAAACAAGACCATTGGGATCGTTTCACCAATTAACTGCGGGAGTAAAATGAAAGCGTGGACGGTATTGTTCTTTGTAAGAAATATTTATTTGAAAAAATACACCTAAACAAAAAGCAAAGCATATAGAAAAAAATAAAATTTTCATCAGCGATTATTTAATTAAAAATTATTCTGCTATTAATTTTCTTTCCAGTTCTTCCAGCGATACAGCTTTTGTTTCAGGAACTTTTGTTAATACCCATATCAATTGCAACAACATCATAAAAGCAAAGAAGGCAAAAATAGGCCAGGGATTGTCTTTAAAAATTCCATTTTTTTCATCAAGAAAAAAAGGTGTGATCAATGTAATGATCCCTGCAAATACCCAATGCACACTGGCGCCAAAAGATTGGCCCATGGCACGGATCTTATTGGGAAAAATCTCAGAAAGAAACACCCATATTACAGCGCCCTGACCGATAGCATGAGATGCTATAAAGAGTAATAAAAAAGTCATTAAAAATACCGGGCTTGCATGCGAAGAAAAAGACCATGCAACCATAGAAAGGCTGATGATATATCCTAATGAACCGATGATAAGTAATGTTTTTCGTCCGATCCTGTCAATAAGATAAAGACCAACAAAAGTAAAAATGAGATTAGTACCGCCTATGGCAATGGAATTCAATAAAGATTCTTTGGCGGCTAATCCGCTCCGTGAAAGAATTTCAGGAGCATAGTACAAAATAAAGTTGATGCCGGAAAGCTGGTTGAAAAAAGCAATCATAAAAGCCAGCCAGATAATGGTACTATGCTTTGAGCTAAAAAAATTGGAAGTATTTCCTCCTATTGCTTCGTGTTGATTGCTTTTAATGATGGCCGAAACTTCTTCATCAACATTTACAACACCGATCTGAGAAAGAATTTTTTTTGCGGCAGTCTGGTCATTTTTTTTTGTAATTAACCAACGTGGACTTTCAGGTACACCCAACACCATCAATGTATAAATGATCGATGGTACAGCCAACACCCCCAACATCCATCGCCAGTCGTTAGCGCCGCCAACACCATGTAAAAAATAATTAGACAAAAAGGCGATTAGTATTCCAAACACAATATTGAATTGGTACAGCGCTCCCAAACGGCCTCTTGTAGCAGGAGTAGAAATTTCTGAAATGTATGTAGGGGCCACTACCGATGATACACCAATACCAACACCGCCAATAAAACGGAAGAAAGAAAAAGTATAAGGATCCTGCGCCAATGCAGAGCCAAATGCAGAAAGGGCAAATAGAATTCCAATCCATAGCAGCACTTTTTTTCTTCCAAACCTGTCGGCGGGAATACTACCCAACAAGGCCCCTGCAACGGTTCCCCACAATGCCATCGACATAATAAAAATGCCATGAAATAATGTAGAGGTATGCCAAAGTTCTTTAATGGGTTGATTTGCACCGGAAATTACTACCGTATCAAAACCGAAAATGAAACCAGCCAATGCTGCAACAATTGACCAGCTAAGTAGTTTGTTCTTATTCATATGTAACCGGGAATTAATAAAGAAAGGTACCAAAGTAAAATAACTTACTTAACCTCAAATAAATATTGCCCTGATTGCTTTACTATTTAAAGAATTTAAGTGAATAGTTTATTCAAACTCTTTTACAGCTTCTCCCAGATCAAACACTTTTGTTGTACCATTTAATTTTGATTGTATCAATGAACTTGCAGCTGCACTTCTGTAACCACCTGCACAATGAACAACAATTGGCTTATCAGTGGGAATTTCATTCACCCGATCTCTTATTTCTGCTAAAGGAATAGCAATGCTGTTTTGAAAAATCTTACCTTCTTTTACCTCTGAAGTATTTCTAACATCAA